>NZ_JBWKYN010000157.1:0-14279 GCF_059423785.1 Arcicella sp. GW458-12-2-14-TSB2
GTTTGTTGCAATAAGTGCAATATTTATTTGCAGTTATTGCAGAATCCAATTTACCATAAAAAACTTTTAAGCATGAAAAAAATTAGACTATTAAAAAGCCCTCAACGCTTCTTATGGCTTTCTCTTATTGGAAGTTTAGCAATAAGTGGCTATTCGCATGCTAATGTGAATAAAAATACCGTTACTTATCTTCGAAAACCATCAGAAAAGAGTGTAGTTAAGGAAATAGGAGGGAAAGTTATTTCTGCAAAAGATGCAAGTCCAGTGATTGGTGCTGCGGTTTTTATCAAAGAAAATCCAAGAGTTGGAACAAGTACAGATGCAGAAGGAAATTTCAAACTGAACTTGCCAGATAACATCGCAACTAAAAATATTACGTTAGTAGTAAGTAGCGTGGGTTTTGAAACATTTGAAGTGGCTCTTTCAGCAGGACAAACTTCTGTTTCGATTACTTTAAAAGAAAGTGTTCAGCAACTTGGAGAGATTGTTGTAACAGCCTTGGGTGTAAAGAAAGACAAACGTGCACTCGCTTACTCAGTCTCAGAAATAAATGGTTCAGAATTTACACAAGCACGTGAGAACAACGTAGCCAATGGTTTAACAGGTAAAATAGCTGGGGTAAATGCTACAGGTTTATCTACTGGCCCTGGTGGTTCAAGTCGTGTGGTTATTCGCGGTAATGGTTCATTGACAGGCAATAGCCAACCGCTATACGTAATCAATGGGATGCCAATAGATAACAGTGTTCCCGGTGGAAGTTCATTACCTAACGGCTTAGGAACTAAAGCTGGAACAGACCGAGGAGATGGTATTGCCGCCATCAATCCAGATGATATTGAATCAATGACAGTATTGAAAGGTGGAGCTGCCGCTGCCTTGTATGGTTCACGTGGTGCTAATGGTGTAATCTTGATTACGACAAAAAAAGGGAAGCAACAAAAAGGAATTGGCGTAGAATACAACGGTACATATTCTATGGAAAATATCTCTGTATTTCCAGATTTCCAATATGAATACGGACAAGGAGATGGTGGTGTAAAACCAACAACATTGGCACAAGCACAAGGAACAGGTCGTCGTTCGTTTGGTTCAAAAATTGATGGCTCTACTGATTATGTAGCTGCCGATGGTAAAACTCACCCGTATGTAGCCCAAAAGGATAACCTGAAGAATTTTTATCAGACAGGAACTACTTTCACCAACTCAATTGCTTTTTCTGGAGGAAACGATGCGATTTTATATCGTCTTTCTTTAGCAGACATGGATGCGAAAGGGATATTACCTTCTAATACTTACAACCGTAAAACCGCTAACTTAAATATTTCAGCTAAATTAAGTGACCGTCTTAGAGCAGAAGCAGTAGTACAGTATAATCTTGAGAAAGGTAACAATAGACCAGTGGCAGGTGATGCTTTGGGTAATCCAAACTGGATGCCATACGAAGTAGCCAATACTGTGGATGTTCGTTGGTTAAATCCAGGATATGATGCTAATGGTAATGAAATTTTTTGGAATGATGCGGGTATCGTAACGAATGGTTATTTCTTTATCAATAAGTTTAAGCAAACAGATACGAAAGACCGTTTTATTGGACAAGCTTCAATTTCGTATGATATATTAAAAAACCTGACGATAAAAGGTACTACTACGCGCGATTTTTATAGTTATAATTTCACAAGTATTCAGCCAACAGGTGGGCAGTATATCCCTCAAGGCCAGTACGATGGTATTAAGTCGGATGTATCAGAAACCAACAGCATGATTACGGCTGCTTACAATACCAAATTTGCAGAAACAATTGGATTGTCAGTATTAGCAGGGGGAAATACCCGTCAGTTTAAGAACAATCAATTTGACTTCTATGGACAGGGCTATACTATCCCTTATTTCTATAGTTATTCAAACTTGTCAACGTCTACGGCTACTCCTGTTTCTAGTAATATTAAAACAAACTCGGTATTTGGTTCGGCAGATTTAGATTATAAAGGAATCTGGTTTTTAACGCTAACAGGCCGTCAGGATTGGTTTTCAACACTAAGTCCTAAAAACAATAATATCTTCTATCCAAGTGTTGGAACAAGTTTGATTTTATCAGATGTGATAAGAATGCCACAGGCATTTGATCAAGTAAAATTGCGAGGTTCATGGGCACAAGTAGGTGGGGGCGGTCCTGACCCTTATGCTATCAACTTAGCGTATAGCAATGTACCAAGTGCGAGCTCAGTGCCCTTACAAAATGTAAGCTCTACTTCGATTACTAATGCAGAATTAAAACCGTTTACTTCTACTACGATTGAATTAGGATTAAGTACTCGTTTGTTTGGAGGACGTTTAAATTTTGATGCCGCTTTATATGATAAAAAATCATCAAATGATATTGTAAGTGTACCTATTTCAGGTGCATCAGGTTATACAAGTGCTATTTTGAACTCAGGTGAATTAAGTAATAAGGGGATAGAATTATTGATTGAAGGTACTCCTATTAAATCTGCTAACTTCTCATGGAATACGAGCTTCAACTTTGCTTATAACAAAAGTGAAGTATTAAAGCTAGCGGATGGTATCACTACCTTTTCAATCGGAAACTCTGCCAATGGTAACGCATTCATTAACAACCAAGTAGGAATGCCTTTTGGTGGAATTTATGGATACCGTAAAAAGACAGATGCTGCGGGAAGAATTATCTATGATACCAACTCTAACTTACCTCTACAGACTGATAACAACCAGTTTTTAGGCAATGGTGTTCCTCCTTATACAATGGGTTTAACGAACTCATTCAAATACAAAAACTTCTCATTAGATGTATTAGTTGACGGTAAGTTTGGTAGTAGTATCTTCTCAGTAATGGAAGTATATGCTACTCGTCTAGGATTGTTGAAATCTACCTTGCCGGGTCGTGAAAATGGTTTAGCATTAAGCGGTGTTACTGCTAACGGAGATGCCTATTCTTATACAGTACCTGTGGCTAATTTGCGTAGTGCATACTATAATAACTTAAACAGATATACTGAATTATTTGTGCATGATGCAAGTTTTGTGAAACTACGTCAGGTTATTATTTCTTACCGCCTACCTGCTGGTTTCTTGAAAGCATTAGGTATCCAGTCGGCAAGCGTATCATTAGTAGGACGTAACCTCCTGATTTTGTATAAGAAAACAGACAATTTTGATCCAGAGCAAAGCTTGACCAATGGTGCAGCACAAGGTATCGAGTCAGTTGGCTTACCTCGTACTCGTTCATACGGTTTGAACCTGAATTTGAAATTCTAACAAAAAGCAAGACAATGAAACAGTTATTTTCAAGATATACATTCCCTTTACTCGCAGCATGTAGTATATTTCTTACATCCTGCGATGGAGATTTCGCTGAAATCAATACCAATCCCAATGCGGTATCCGTCCCTACTACTCCCTATATATTTAGCAAAGCCCTGTATGATGGTGCAGCAAATAGTGGAAACAAGGGTAGCCTTTTGTTTGGGTTGATGCAATATACTACCAGCTACAATGACGTAGAAGGTTTTGGGTCTAAGTATGTAGCATCACAAGTGAATGCTACAGGTGGCGTATTTACGAACTCTTATCCAAACCAAATTAATGAAATTGGGGAGGTAATTAAAGCAGTAAAAGATGACCCTACAAAGGTAAATCTGTATGCAACAGCGCGTATTTGGCGAGTATATTGCTTCAGTCGCCTTACCGATTTATATGGTGATATCCCTTATTCACAAGCAGGACAAGGCTATAATCTTTCTGTATTTCAGCCTAAATATGATGCCCAGAGTACGATTTATGCAGATATGTTGAAAGAATTAGAGGCAGCAGCTACGGCTTTGACAACTTCTAATACTACAACTTTCGGAAACTCTGATTTGATTTACCAAGGTAATGTTACTCAATGGAAAAAGTTTGCCTATTCGTTGATGTTGCGTTTGGGTATGCGTTTGACAAAAGTAGATGCAGCAGCTGCACAAAGCTGGGTGACTAAAGCCGTTGCTGGTGGTGTAATCAGAGACTATGCAGACATTGCCAAAGTAAGCTATACTTCTGGGGGGCAGAACATCAATAAAAACCCAGTTGCATGGCAGTTGCTGAATGATAATTATTTACGTGCTGATGGTGTGAATAATACTGAAGGGGGAAAATATCAGCAGGTATTTATCAATTCATTAAAAGCTAATAACGACCCACGCTTAGGAGTGCTTTCTGTAGTATATGTAAATGGAACTGCTAGTTCAGATGAAAGTATTCAGAAAGGTATGCCTGCTACGATTAATGGAACCAAGCCTTCTGATTTTGTTACTTATTCAGAACCAAAGCAAACAACAGTGTTAAAAGTAGATGCTCCTCTATTGTTGTTTACGGCAGCAGAATCTAATTTCTTATTGGCAGAAGCTGCTTTAAGAGGTTGGTATAGTGCTGAAACGGCAACTAGTTTATACGAAGCTGGTATTCGTGCATCGATGAGACAGTGGGATTTGATTAGTGGTACAACCAACGTTATTGACAAAACTCGTATTGATAGTTATGTTGCTGCTCATGCTTTAAAGACTACTGGTTCAGTAGCTACTCAGACAGAACAGATTTACAATGAAGTTTGGGTTGGTCTTTTCCCTGATGCTCAGGAAGTATACAACAACTACCGTCGTACGGGTTATCCAGCTTTGACACCAAACGTATATCCAGGTAATGCTACTGGTGGTAAAATATTCCGTCGATTCTTGTACCCTGTTTTAGAGCAGACGCTTAACAGAGCTTCATACAACGAAGCAGTACAAAGACAAGGTGTTGATGATTTATTAACCCGTGTTTGGTGGGATAAACAGTAGACTATTATCCAATTTTATATAAACACTTCATCCGTAGTGACGAACGCCTCGATGTTCGTTACTACGGGGTGAAGTACTTAAAATCAATAAACTTTTGTAATTTCATAAATTGCTTAATCACAATTGTTTATCATAAGATTATGTTTTTAAAAAAGATAGTAATATTCTTGATTTGTATTGGTTTTACGATACAAATTCAGGCACAAAAAGTACAAATAAACAACAAGCCAGAACGCATAAATTGGTTTCAAGATTTAGCTTTTGGGATGTTTATCCATTGGAATGTAGATGTCTCTTTAGGAGCAGTTATCAGTCATTCCTTGGCAGGAGCTTCAAACGAATATGTTGAAAAATACATCAACGAATTACCTAAATACTTTAATCCTAACAAATTTAACCCTACTGATTGGGCAAAGAGTGCCAAATTAGCAGGCATGAAATATGTAGTTTTTACGGCGAAACATCACTCTGGTTTTTGTATGTTTAATACACAAACCACGCCCTTTAATGTGATGAACACTCCTTATGGAAAAGACCTTACCAAAGAAATTATTGATGCTTTCAGAAAAGAAGGAATTGCCATTGGAATTTATTTTTCGCCAGAAGACTTTAACTATTTTCATAAGAACAATATCCAGATAGGTCGTTTACAATTGCCAGAACATTTTCCTGCTAATAACAAAGGCTTGATGGATTATGATAAAAAGCAATTGAAGGAATTATTGACTAATTACGGCAAAGTAGATATTCTTTTTATTGATGGGCCAGGCGATGGACTACGTGAATATGCTTGGAGTTTGAATCCAGAATTGGTGATTACGCGTGATATCATGACAACGCCTGAGCAAAATACACCTGACGAACCGATGGCGCGTCCTTGGGAGGCTTGTTATACGATGGGCACAGATTGGCAGTACAAACCAACGAATGACCCTCATAAATCTGGTACAGAAATCATCAATATGCTCGTTGAAATCAGGGCAAAAGGAGGCAACTTCTTATTGAATGTTGGCCCTAAGCAAGACGGAGAGTTGCAGATAGAACAGCAAGCACTTTTACAAGAAATAGCCCTTTGGAATTTTGCCAATGCTGAAGCCATTCATGCCGTAAAACCCCTTTCTGTCGTGCGTGAAGATAATATTTGGTACACACAGTCGAATGATGAAAAATACATTTATGCTATCGTACAAAGAAGTGGATTTGAAGACTGGAGATATGGAACACGCAAAAACTTTGTGCTGACACATATAGAAGGGAATGCCAATACCAAAGTGAGTATTTTGGGATATAAAAGCGAATTGGTAGAATACAAAAAAGATTTTGATGCTAAAATCTACAATGCTCCCACCACCATTGGGTTAGTCGTAAGTGCTGTAAATGGTCAACGCTTTTACACTAACAATCAATGGAAAAATGCGGTAGTATTGAAAATTGAAAATGCAACATTCAGAAAACTCAATACCCCAAAAGCAACCCAAAGTTCGATAGATGGTGCGAAGTAGGACGTCAGCATATTATTACTTTCAATCCGTTATTGACAGGATAAAAATTTGTGAAAATAATTCTCTTAATTAATGCTGTAAGGTGTTCATTTATAGTAAATTAATGAAATAATTCTCGGATTTTCTTCATAGAAAACGTCAGGATTGATAAGGGCAACACTTATATTACTTTTTTAAACCTTGCAAAATGCATGATGAAGGTTTTCTCAAAAACTTCATCAACACAAATTTGAAACAAAAACAATTACTATTATGAACGTTATTGAATTACTTAGTCCAGAACAATCTTTTGAAACGCTCGGATTATCCCTACCTCCAGCACCGCTTCCTTTGGGTGTTTATAAACCTTATTTAATAGATGGCAAATACCTCTACCTATCTGGACATGGCCCTGTAAGAGACGATAAAAGCTTAATTATTGGTAGAATTGGCAAAGACTTAGATATTGAAGAAGGAAAATTAGCGGCTTGTCAAGTGGGCTTAACCATGCTTTCAACTATCAAAACACATCTTGGTAGTTTAGATAGAGTAAAGCGTGTTATCAAAATTTTGGGTATGGTAAATTGCGTATCAGAATTTGAACGCCATCCTTATGTTATCAATGGATGTAGTGAGCTTTTTGCCAAAGTATGGGGAACCGAAAACGGCATTGGAGTTAGAAGTGCAGTAGGCATGGGAACACTTCCAGATAATATTCCTGTAGAAATTGAGGCGATGTTTGAACTTCATGAAGACTAGGCCATGAGTAATAATACTATTGGGTACAACATTGAAAATATTAATACGCTAGATACGCCTGCATTAGTAGTTTTTCCAGACATTGTAAAGCGTAATATCCAAAAGCTTGTTGCTTCTATTGATGATGTCAACCGTTTGAGGCCACACATCAAAACGCATAAAACCTTAGAAGTAACCAAGTTATTACAAGAAGCAGGTATTCAGAAATTCAAATGTGCTACCATTGCAGAAACAGAACTCTTGGCAATTGCTAAAGCCAAGGATGTACTCTTGGCATATCAGCCAATAGGGGCTAAATTGGTACGTTTGATTGAAATTATTAAACACTTTCCTGAAACAAAATTTTCGTGTTTAGTTGATTCTCTGGCGGTAGCAAAAGAGATGGCTAAAGTCGCTCAGGAAAACAACCTTACTTTATCGCTTTATATTGATTTGAATGTTGGTATGAATCGCACAGGGATTTTACCAGAAAATGCGCTTGAATTAATCCTTTCTTTACATGATATAAAAGCCTTATCAGTTGAAGGCTTCCATATTTATGA
Source organism: Arcicella sp. GW458-12-2-14-TSB2 (assembly GCF_059423785.1). NCBI lineage: Bacteria > Pseudomonadati > Bacteroidota > Cytophagia > Cytophagales > Flectobacillaceae > Arcicella > Arcicella sp. GW458-12-2-14-TSB2. Next base: position 7,615 of record NZ_JBWKYN010000157.1, read on the forward strand.
TGGTAACATCAAAGATTTAGACCTTGATGTTCGTACTCAACAATGCAATACGGCTTTCCAAACTGTAAATGATTTAGTAGAACAACTAGCAGAAAAAGGCATTCAGAACCTCAGCATTGTAGCAGGTGGCACACCAACGTTTCCGATTCATGCGAAAAGGGATAAGGTAGAATGTAGCCCCGGTACTTTTGTGTATTGGGATAAAGGTTATCTAGATTCTTTCCCAGAGCAAGATTTTGAACCAGCAGCGTTAGTGATAAGTCGAGTAATTTCTCTGCCTGATAAAGATAAAATTTGTTTGGATTTAGGGCACAAGTCTGTAGCAGCAGAGAACCCTTTGGATAGAAGGGTATTTTTCTTGAATGCTCCTGACGTAACTTTTATCGGACAAAGTGAAGAACATTTGGTGCTGGGTGTTCCCGAAAACCATAGTTATCAAATCGGGGATGTTTTTTATGGATTACCTATTCATATTTGCCCAACATGTGCTTTGTATGAAAAAGCAAATATTGTAGCACATGAAGTATTGACAGGTGAAAAATGGAAAATTATTGCCAGAGACAGACAAATCAATTATTGAATGTTAGTTTATACCATTAAATAATGCTTGGCAATTGTTATATAGACTTTCCAGAGACTTTTTAGTACTGGAAAGTCTTTTTGCACATCATATCTGAATTCATTGAAAAAATCTGACAAGTTCAACACTTGTCTTATACGAAATAGCATATGTTTACAATAGACGCACATCTTGACCTTAGCATGAATGCGATGGAATGGAATCGTGATTTAAGATTATCAGTCTCAGAAATTCGTGAGAGAGAAAAAGGCATGACCGATAAACCAGATCGTGCCAAAGGAACGGTTACTTTTCCTGAGTTAAGAAAAGGAAATATAGGATTGGTAGTTGCTACTCAAATTGCACGTTTTGTAAAACCTGATAGTACCTTACCGGGGTGGGCATCGCCAGAACAAGCGTGGGCACAAACCCAAGGACAAGTAGCATGGTATAAAAGCATGGAGGAATGTGGTGAGATGGTTCAAATCAATAACCTTGAATCATTAGAAAAACATCTTGCACTTTGGAATGATGGTACACCCAACGAAAACAAACCTATTGGCTATATTTTAAGCTTAGAGGGAGCAGATTCGCTCGTGACTATCAATCATGTAGAGCAAGCCTACCAATATGGCTTGCGTGCTATTGGTCCTGCACACTATGGTCCAGGGCGTTATGCTCAAGGAACAGATGCTACTGGTTTTATGGGTAAAGCTGGGCAAGATTTACTGAAAGAAATGGAAAGACTCAACATTATTTTGGATGCTACGCATTTATGTGATGATAGTTTTTGGGAAGCCATGGATCATTTCAATGGGGCTGTTTGGGCAAGCCATAATTTATGCAGAAGCTTAGTGAATCATAATAGACAATTTAGCGACGAGCAAATAAAGGAATTAATTAGTAGAGATGCCGTAATAGGCGGAGCATTAGACGCTTGGATGATGGTGCCTAATTGGGTAAGGGGTAAATCAACACCTGAAGGAATGAACTGTAATTTGGCTGTCATGGTAGACCACCTCGACCATATTTGTCAACTGGCAGGGAATGCCCTTCATGTGGGTATAGGTTCAGATTTAGACGGAGCTTTTGGCACAGAACAAGGTCCTTATGATTTAGATACCATTGCAGATTTACAAACGATACCTGCTATTTTAGAGAAAAGAGGTTATACTCAAACAGATATAGAAAACGTCATGCATGGCAATTGGCTGAGGTTTTTAAGAAAGAATTGGAGTAAATAGCTTTAAGCAATAAGCGTTGATTTTTGTGTTTTTGAGGTATTAGCATTTTAAATACCTCAAAAACATTTTTCGTTTTCAATCCATCCCTTCTCATGTCAAAAATGAAAAATCGTTTTAGTCTCATTTTATCGTTGGTGTTTCTTATAGCATCAAATACCTCTTTTGCCCAAAGTATTGCTATTATTCCCAAGCCCGTTTCTGTTGTGCTTAATAAAGAAATATTTCAACTAAATACGAATACTACTATTACCAAACCATCGTCTTCGCTTGCAAAAAACAGTGATTTACTCCACGAAGCACTTTCTTCATTAACACATTATTCTTTTCCCATTTCAACCCAAACAAAAGCAAATTATATTAGTCTGAGTATTGATTCAAGCAAGGTTTTAAAACAAGAAGGCTATCAACTGAATATTACTAAAAATGCTATTGAAGTAATCGGGCATGATGAAGCAGGCGTTTTTTATGGGATTCAAAGCTTGATACAAATCGTTTATCAGGCTCAGTCTAACGGATTTAAATTAACAGGTTGTCGTATTAATGATTATCCAAGATTCGCTTATCGTGGTTTGCATTTAGATGTCGGTAGAAATTTATTCCCGTTATCTTTTCTGAAAAAGTACATTGATTTACTCGCTTTTTATAAAATCAATACTTTCCATTGGCACCTTACAGAAGACCAAGGTTGGCGAATTGAAATCAAAAAATACCCACGCTTACAAAGTGTTTCAGCGTATAGGGACGAGACTATTATTGGTCATAAAAAAGACTCACCACATCGATTTGATGAAAAAAAATACGGAGGCTTTTATACACAAGAAGAAGTAAAAGCATTGGTAAAATATGCTTCAGAAAAGTACGTTACCATCATTCCTGAAATAGAAATGCCTGGACATGCAGTAGCAGCGTTAGCCGCTTATCCGAGTCTAGGTTGTACCACAGGCCCCTATAAAACGGCTACTTTTTGGGGTGTTTTTGATGATGTTTACTGTGCAGGGAATGATAGTACTTTTATCTTTCTGAAAAATGTATTAGATGAAATAATTCCTCTTTTCCCTTCAAAATACATTCATATTGGAGGAGATGAATGTCCTAAAACACGCTGGAAAGTTTGTCCAAAATGCCAAAGACGTATGATAGAAGAGCATCTAGCTGATGAGCATGAATTGCAAAGCTATTTTATCAGAAAAATAGAAAAGTATGTCAACAGCAAAGGACGTGAAATAATCGGTTGGGATGAAATCTTAGAAGGTGGATTGAGTCCTAAAGCAACCGTAATGAGTTGGCGAGGTGAAGCAGGAGGCATTGCAGCCGCAAAGCAAAAACATGACGTAATTATGACGCCTGAAAGTCACCTGTATTTGGATTATTATCAGTCACTACAAGCAAATGAACCTACGGCAGCAGCAGGTTTTACTTCCCTTGCCAAGGTATATAGTTACGAACCCATTTCGGCTGAATTGAGACCCGAAGATGAACAATATATCAAAGGTGTACAAGCAAATGTTTGGTCGGAATATATGCCGACTACCAAGCAGGTAGAGCATATGGCTTTTCCAAGAGCGTTGGCTTTATCAGAAATTGCTTGGACGAAAAAAGAGCTTCGTAATTATGATGATTTTCTGGTTAGATTACGTAAACACAGAGCGATTCTTACTCAGAAGAAAGTAAACTTCTTCGACCGCTTTGAGGAAATTACGTATGATTTCTTAATGGATAATTCAGGTACTACTACTGTGCATTTAGCTACTACTTTGCGTAATACTACTATTCACTATACGTTAGATGGAAAGAATCCAACAATAAATGATAAGGTGTATAATAAGCAGATAGTTATTGATAAAAGTGCGCATTTAAAAGCCCAAATATTTGTGGGTAATAAACCTTATGGACAAGCATTTGAACAGGTATTTAGCTATCATAAAGCCATTGCTAAAAAGGTGATATTAGGCAATCAACCTAAAGCTGGCTATAATCCTGCCACACCTTTTGTATTAGTGAATGGACTAACTGGAAATAGTAGGTACAACAATACACAATGGGTGGGTTTTAGTGGAGAAAATTTAGAAGCAATAGTCGATTTAGAAAGTGTTCAGTCAATTAGTCAGATAGGCATTAATATTTTGAAGTACCATTGGCAAAGAATGTGGGAGCCAAATAAATTGGTTTTTTCATTGTCGGAAGACGGCATTCATTATCAAGAAGTATATCGTACCTCTGATTTTCCTACGAATGGAATTAATCAAATTAGAGCCAAATTTGATACAAAGAAAGCTCGTTTTGTAAAAGTACAAGCAGAGAACAAAGGCATTATTCCGACAGGAGAATATGGAGCAGGTGGCAAAGCTTGGTTGTTGGTGGATGAGATTTTTGTGAAGTAAAATTGATAATATAACGAGTACCCAGAGCCGGAGTCGAACCGATATATCTATTGAGATACACAAATGCCAATATGCATTGATAATTAAACCATAATTTAATGAAAATTCCTCAAGAAACATTCATTTTTTGTTTACTAATCCTTTTATCTTTCAATGTAAAGGCTCAGAATTTCAAGTATTTAAAAGCAGCAGACGGACAACGCATTGCTTATGAAGATACTGGAAGAGGCAAGCCTGTTGTCTTGTTGCATGGTTTTATCAATACGGGTGCAAACTGGCGAAAAACAGCTCTTTACAAAGATTTGATAGCAAAGGGTTTCCGTGTGATTGTCCCAGATTTGCGTGGGAATGGTGCTTCCGACAAGCCCCATGAAGATAAGTATTATCAAAATGATGCAGAAGTAAAAGATGTAATGGGTATTATCTCTGACTTGAAAATTAAAGATTATATCTTAGTTGGTTATTCAAGAGGGGCTATTGTAGCGGCTAAATTATTGACGAAAGACAAAAGAGTAAGTAAATCTGTTTTGGGGGGCGTAGGTCAATACTTTACGAATCCAGAGTGGGACAGGAGAAAGATGTTTGCTGATGCCTTTAGTGGTAAAGCGCATTTACATCCTGAGACACAAGGAGCTGTTGCTTATGCCAAATCAATTGGAGTGGATACGATAGCCTTAGGTTTTCTTCAAAAATATCAGCCCGTTGCCTTGCCTTCTGAATTGATGAAGCATAAAAAACCTGTATTAATTATTTGTGGAGATGAGGATTTAGATAATGGAGACCCGAAAATACTACAAACATATTTCAAAAATGCTACCTTAAAATTAGTAAAAGGGAATCATAATGGAACTTACAGAACACAACCTTTTTCAGATGAAATCATACGATTTTTAGCCGAGTAAAGACATTTTCAATCTTAGGAATAAGCTGACTAACGGAACGATACAATACAGAGACATCTTCAAATTACGCATGAAGATGTCTTTTGTATTTTTTATGGTTAGATGATTTTAATACTTTCGTCAATTACTCTTCGATAACTACTTTAGTAGAAGCAACCCTATTCCCGCGGGTAGATTTAATAATGTAGTTCCCGCTTTTTATGTTTTCTAAGTCTATCTCTAAGGTTCTATCACAAGACTGTACTGCATAAGTTTTTTGACTGACTACAGTTCCTAACATCGAAACTACATCAATCTGTACTTGTGTGCTTGCATCATTCGGGAGCGAAATAGTAGCACTGCTTTTTGCTGGATTTGGATATAAATTTGCTTCATTCTGAGAGCCTATTGACTCATAATCAGTTGCTGCAACCCGAGCAAATGGATTGCTGGCCGTTAGAGAAGCAGGGCGAACAGAAGTCTTTTGAATACTATAAGCATTATAGAAAACAATATCCTGTGACCATTGACTTACCCAATTGCCATATATGCCATCAGTAGTAATGTCGTGTGAATGAGCCGCCTGACAGTCACCATTTTTAACCACTCCCCATGACCAAGCCAGCCAGCCAATTTCGTTCGTTTGACAAATCTGCATCACATATTTGTAGTCAATGTTGGTATTGCAATCCCATGCTTTTTGCTGTGGTCCTTCACCAAAAATAAAAGGCATATTATTGTTTTTAGCATAATTTACCATATCCAAAAACTTACCATTTCCACCATCTGTCCAATAAGTATGGGCTGAGAAAATGATTTTTTTCAAAGGGTCATAGTTCAATAATTCGCTCCATGTGTCTTTTAACATTTGGATATTTTGACCACAACCACTTGCATCAATCATAATTGGAATGGTGTAACCCGCATTGCGCAATTGTGTGATGGCACTTTTATAAGAACTTAAATACGTTGCTTTTGTCACATTGCCATCTCCTGCTTCATTAGCGATGTTCAAGATAGTCCACTTCTTGAAATCCATCATGGCAGCTTTGACATCAGCTTTCAGCCAAAAATTTACACAAGTTTGTAGCTTGCTAAAATCACAAGTAGCATCATTGACGGTAACGACAGGAATAGCAGTACCTCGAGTAACACAGTTATAAATAGAGTTCTTGAGATCTGCAACCGAACCTGTGGTATTCCATGTAATGCGTATCATGTTTGCACCTGACTTTTTGATTTCAGGATAGGTATTCCAGCCTGATTTATCAGCGGCATAAATAAACATTTCATTAACCCCTCGTGGAATGACCTTCTCATTGTTCTGAGTGTACAAAAAACGGCCTGATAATTTCATTTGGGCATCAGCAATAAGCGACAGCCCTACAAAAAGGATTGTAAGTAGTGTTGTTTTCATAATTAATTTGAGAGTGAATGTTGGTATTATACAGCTGTAATTTTTCGGGATTCAACAGCGATTGAAAAGTATAATATTTATTAAATAAATGATGAATGTCGAAAATTACATGACAATATTAATATTAAATAGAACTTTATCGCTAATGGTAAACCCTTGATTTTAAAATCAAGGGTTTACCAT
>NZ_JBWKYN010000158.1:0-14247 GCF_059423785.1 Arcicella sp. GW458-12-2-14-TSB2
AGTGAGTCACATCACATTTATCCAATTCAGAAAATTATTAATTAAATCATCAATGCAATCGGATTTTATTCTACATAATTTCCGATGACTTTTGGTGGAAAACAAAATTTCAATGAGTAAATTTCTTGAATTACAATGTTTTGATTCTGAATCAGGCTCTCTAACCGTTTTTGAAAAGCATCTTCCTGGCAGTATAAAAAGGGTTTTTTATATTCACTGTGGAGAAGGCAAGGTGAGGGGGGGGCATCGCCATAAAAAAACTTGGCAGGCAATTACCTGTTTGACAGGTACTTGTAGAATTTATATTAATGATGGGAAGAGCGAAAAAGAATATTTTTTAAGTTCCCCTAATCAGTGCATCATCCTTGAACCTGAGGATTGGCACATTATGGATTCTTTTTCTGAGTCATGTATTCTATTAGTTTTAGCCAACGAGCTATATGATGCTAGTGATTATATCGACGAACCTTATGAAATGATACAACAAAAAGAAAATGCAAATACCTTTTCTTAATTTAAAGGCCATAAACAAGCCTTTTGAACTGGAAATCAAAGAAGTTTTTGATGAAGTTTTAGAGAAGGGATGGTATATACTAGGAGAGAAGGGAAGGGCTTTTGAAGAAGCCTTTGCTCAGTTTTGTAACGTAAAATATTGTTTGGGCGTTGCAAATGGCTTGGATGCTTTAACAATCATCCTTAAAGCTTGTGCCTTTCCTCTGGAAACAGAAATTTTAGTTGCCTCTAATACTTATATTGCTACTATTCTAGCCATTAAACATGCTGGCTATGTTCCCGTTTTAGTAGAACCTTCTTTGGAAACTTATTTAATTGACCCAGCTAACATTGAGCAAAAAATAACATCCAAAACAAGTGCTATTCTGGTTACGCATCTCTACGGAAAATGCTGTGATATGCAAGCGATTAATCTGATAGCTAAAAAGCATCATCTATATGTATTTGAAGATGCCGCACAGGCTCATGGGGCTAAATACAATGAAAAACTAGCAGGAAATTTATCAGATGGTGCTGGATTTAGTTTTTATCCTTCTAAAAACTTAGGAGCACTGGGCGATGCTGGCGCTATTACAACCAACGATGAAGCGTTGGCTGAAAAAATTATGGCTTTAAGAAATTATGGCTCTAGCAAAAAATACGTATTTGATTATCAAGGAATAAATAGCAGACTAGATGAGATTCAGGCAGCAATATTAAGCTTGAAATTACGGAAATTGGAAGATGATAATCATTACAGACGAAAAATAGCTTCTTTATACCTCAATAATATCAAGAATGACAAAATAATATTGCCACCAAATGATACGCTTGACGATGATGTGTGGCATTTGTTTGTCATACGGACAACCCAAAGAGACGATTTTGTAAAATATATGTTATCTAAAGGAATAGGTACTGATATTCATTATCCTATCCCTCCGCATCAGCAAAACGCTTTTACTGAATGGAATCGAGTATCATTACCAATCACAGAAAAAATACATAAAGAGGTGGTGAGTATTCCTCTAAATCCCTCACTGACTGAAAACGAAATCACATATATCATTAAAACTATAAATATTTTCTAATCCCATTTTTTATGTTATTATCGGTTGTCATTCCAGTTTACAAAGGTGCAAAGACCATTGGTAAATTGATTGAAAAACTTCATGAAGAATTAAATCAATACGACTTTGAAATTGTGTTAGTCAACGACGGTAGCCCCGACAACTCAGAGCAAGTGTGCTTAGAATTATCCAAAAAATACAGCAATATTACGTTTGTTTCACTCAGAAAAAACTTTGGAGAATTCAATGCTGTAATGTGTGGTTTAAACCATGTTAGAGGGGAATATGCTGTGATGATTGATGATGATTTCCAAAATCCACCCTCCGAAATAATTAAGCTACTAGAAGAAGCACAAAAAACAGGGTTAGAAGTAATTTATACTTACTATTCAGACAAAAAGCATAGTATTTTCAGGAACTTTGGAAGTTGGTTGGTTAATCAATTAGCAACCCATCTATTAAATAAACCCAAAGGGCTCTATCTTTCAAGTTTTAAATTAATCAAGAAAGATATTGTAGATGAAATTTGTCAGTATAAAGGCCCATTTCCTTACATCGATGGCATTATTTTTAGTGTAGTGTCCCAAGTAGGCAGTGTGCATGTGGAACATTCAGAAAGAGAAGAGGGCCATTCTAATTATACCTTTAGTAAACTATCAGTACTTTTCCTGACAATCATTTTTGGCTATTCAATCCTACCTGCTAGGTTTATTTTACTCTCAGGCTTTTTCCTTATTGTGGTTTCGCTATTACTTTTTGGATTAGATATATGGGGCATATTGTCTGAATATTCTATTACAGTTTTCATGTTTTTTGGAGGAGTACAATTAATGTCATTGGGCATTATTGGAGAATACATGGGTAGAATGTTCTTAACACAAAACAATTATCCACAATATTCAGTAAAATATAAAGTACTAAACCATGCTAAATAGTAGTGTTGAAGAATACAAAATGATGTATGATGCCGAAGAGAAGCTTTGGTGGTATAGCATCTTACATGAAAAAGTATTAGCTGAAATAGTCAAAAAATACCCTAACAATGATAATATCAGTATTTTGGATATTGGTTGTGGCACAGGTGGATTAATGAGTTTTTTGATAAAAAAGGGTTTCCAAAATATTCAAGGAATAGATTATTCAGAAGCGGCCATTTTCTTTTGTCAAAAAAGAAAATTAAATGTACAGCGACTGAATATAGAAAATTTAAGTGAACTTACGGTATTCAATAAATTTGATGTAATCGTTTGTAACGATGTGTTTTATTGTCTTGAGAAAGATTTAATCAGTAAGACTTTTGAAACGATTGATTCCTTGTTAAATACAGACGGAATATTTATTTCAAATAACAATGCTTTTGATGTTTTTTGGGGTACACACGATATTGCCGTAGGCGGAAAACACAGGTTTATTATTAATGATTTTGAAGTATTAATACCTCAACATTTACTAAAGATTGATTACTTTTCTTATTGGACATGGCTTTTGTCACCTTTAGTACTCGCAATCAGATTAAGCCAACGATTGGGAATAAAATTAGGATTAATAAAAACAGATAATGTAGTTTCTGATGTGGAAGTCCCTTCCGATTTCGTGAATAATTGCTGTTATGAGTTAGTGAAATTTGAAGAAAAACTATTTTATAAAGGGTTCTTTGGGAGTTCTTTATTTATGAAAATATCAAAAAGGATTTAATCTAGTACAGATTAAACCCTTTTTAATTCAGTTGATGTTATTGAGTAATACATTTTCAAGTTATTTTTAATTCACTTGATATTATTGATTAATGTATCTTCAAATCTTCAAATCCTCAAATTTTCAAATTATTTTAATGCAAAGGCAATTTTTTAATCATTCCACCTTTTACGTCATTGATACTTTGCTGGATGATAAAAGCAGATTTATCAATATTGGCAACTTCATCAGTCAATTTTTGAATTTCTAATCGAGTAACTACCGTATAAATTATCTCTAAATCTTCATTTAATTGCCCTCGCTTTCCAAACCCTCTTTTACCATTAAAAATGGTAACACCACGTCCTAATTTTTCGATAATTACTTTTCTGACAGCCTCGCTATGTTCTGTGATGATGGTTACGCCTGTAAATTCTTCAAGACCATGAATTAAGAAATCGATGGTTTTAGAAGCACCTAAATAAGTAAGCATAGCATACATGGCAGTTTCTACACTAATTAAAATAGCTGCCGCCGAGAAAATAATTACGTTGATAACTATAATAACGTCACCCACACTCAATACTGTTTTACGGCTAATAAACAAGGCTAATACCTCTGTACCATCTAATACACAACCACCACGAATACATAGTCCAATGCCTGCACCCAAAAAGAAACCACCGAATACCGCAATCAAAAGTTTGTCTGTAGTGACAATCGGAAATGTAATGAAAGTCAAACTCAGTGCTAGTACACCAATGGCTAATAAAGTTTTAAAAGCAAAAATTTTAGATACTTGCGTATAGGCCAACCATATAAAAGGCAGGTTGACTATGATAATTAATAAAGGCAAATTGATGTCTGTTAAAATGTTGATTAACAGGGATATACCCGTAACTCCTCCGTCTAAGAAGTCGTTTGGGAGTAAAAATCCTTTAAGCCCGAAACTAGCTGATAGTACACCAACTATTACAAGCAAGGCATCTTTACCATATTGAAGTACTACGTTTTTTTGTTGCGAAGTGTTTTGTAGAATTGGTTGGATCATAATGTAAAGGGGTTTAATGAGCAAATAATGCTTATGAAAAATACGAAGAAAACAACGAAAAAAATACTTCTTGCCAATTATTACTTACTGTAAAGTAGAATGTTTTGTGCTAAAAGAGAAACACAAGAGATGTATTCTGGAGTTGAAGTAAGAAGAGTTTAAAATCAGTTTCTTCATAGAAAATGTACCTACATAACGTATAGACATATTTTTTATTGTAGAATACCCAAATAAAAAAGGCTTCTGATTTCTCAAAAGCCTTTCAAAAGAATGATTATTAAGTAATTATTATAATTGCTCAAATACTCTTTCCATACTGATAGCATAGCCAATTTTGTCTCGTAAGTCAGCAATTTTTACTCTTTCTTGTTCCATTGAATCACGGTGACGAATTGTTACGGTTTCGTCTTCCATTGTTTGATAATCTACGGCGATACAATAAGGAGTACCAATTAAATCCTGACGAGTATAACGTTTTCCGATAGCACCACCATCATCATAAGTGGTATTAAACGAACGTTTTAATGAATGGAAAATTTCTTGTGCTTTTTCAGCCAAGCCATCTTTTTTCACCAAAGGTAAAACTGCTGCTTTTATAGGAGCAACCGATGGATGGAATTTTAGATAAGTACGTTGTTTTTCAGCTTCACCCTCGCCAACTGTTTCTTCAGTATAAGCATTGCAAAGAACAGCCAAGAACAGACGGTCGGCACCTACAGATGTTTCAACTACATAAGGAATATAGTTTCCATAAGGTTTACCATTTTCGTCAAGGTCGGCATCAAAATACTGTTGCTTTTTCTTTGAAAGCGTTTGGTGAGCGGTCAAATCAAAAGCAGTTCTTGAGTGTATCCCTTCCATTTCTTTAAATCCGAAAGGGAATTGGTATTCAATATCCACGGCAGCATTGGCATAGTGGGCCAGCTTTTCGTGGTCGTGGAATTTTAATTTTTCAGCAGGAAGACCAATTGCTTGGTGGAATTTCAAACGAGTTTCTTTCCATGAATTATACCATTGCATTTCTGTACCAGGGCGACAGAAAAACTGCATCTCCATTTGTTCAAATTCACGCATACGGAAAATGAAGTTACGCGCAACGATTTCATTACGGAAAGCTTTTCCGATTTGGGCAATTCCAAACGGAATTTTCATGCGCCCAGATTTCTGAACATTCAAGAAGTTTACAAAAATTCCTTGTGCTGTTTCTGGACGAAGATAAATCAATGAAGCATCTTCTGAAACTGCACCTACTTGGGTAGAGAACATCAAATTGAATTGGCGTACTTCTGTCCAGTTGCTTGTACCAGATATTGGACATTTAATGTTTTCATCAATAATTAATTGACGAACGCCATCCAATTCACCAGCATCTAACAAACGTGCCATTTCCTGTAATAATGCTTTTCCTTTTTCAGGACTTCCTTCAGCTTCATAAAGTTCAGCTTTGGCTTCTAATAATTGGTCAGCACGATAACGTTTTTTAGAATCTTTGTTATCAATCATTGGGTCGTTGAAAGAATCAACGTGTCCTGAAGCCTTCCATGTAAGCGGGTGCATAAAAATGGCTGCGTCAATCCCAACAACATTATCGTTGAGCATCGTCATGGCTTTCCACCACAAAGTTTTAAGATTGTTTTTCAACTCTACACCGTTTTGACCATAATCATAAACGGCTTGTAGCCCATCATAAATTTCAGAAGAAGGAAATACAAAGCCATATTCTTTGGCATGCGAAATGATTTCTTTTAGCGAGGAAGCAGTATCTTGTTGTTTTTGTTCAGCCATGATTTTAATGATCAGTTAACGATTGCTCGTCAACTGTAATTAGCATTTTACTTGTTTTTTGTAAAAATATTAACAAAGTTATCAAATTTGCCTTGAATTGTCTGTTACGAAGTTTAGAATAATAATTTCAAAGTTAAATATTGATTTACATTTAGATTTTTTTAGGTTTTTATTTATATTTGTTTCTAAGTAGTATCTACACTTTAATATCATCTATTGTTTAAAAACCATTAGAAGAGAATTGTGGAAAATACTACCGTATCCCCATAAATTTTCCTTAATATTTTAAACAACTACTACAAATGAAACAGTTTTTATCTGCTTTCCTACTTGTGCTATGCTCTTTTGGCACATTTGCCCAACGTTCATTCGACCACATTCTTCAAACAGAAGGTAACATTCAAGATTTAGTACAAAATGAAATTACTGGTATTATCGTCATTAAAGAAGGTTCTACTTTAAAAGGAATTGATGCAGAAAGTAAAAAAATCGTATGGACTTTAACCAAAGATGATTTTGGGGCAACTTCTGTAAAAGATATTTTGACAGACCCTGAATTTGGTAAATTTTTCAAAGAGAAAAAAGAACTAACTAGTGTTGCTAATAGTCCGTATGTAGAGGCTTTTATTAACTCTAAATACATGGTTGTCAATACTGAAACCGGTAAAATAGTTTACAATTCTTCTAAAGAATCTTTCTTCGTTTTTCAATCCGATTTTATTCCTGAGTCTGACGAATATTTATTGACATTAAAAAATGGAGATAATATGTCGATTGCCTTATTGGATACGAAAACAGGAACATTGAAATGGAATGCAGTGGTAAGTAAAGCAAAGTCTTTTTTTAGTTTTTCTTTAAAAGAATCTGTTAATACTAACATTGCTAAAATCAATGGAGAAACGATATACTATTTGCTTTATGGCAAATTGTATTCTTTTAATAAAACAACGGGTAAATTAAACTGGACTGCTGAAGAAGAATATACTAGATTTTTCCCTACTCAAAACGATAAAAATATCGTGGTAGTAAATAGCAAAGGATTGATGTCTTCTAAAGAATATTTGAATGTTTTGAATACTGAAACTGGAAAGAGTATTTGGGAGGAATCAATCAAGACAAAGAAAATCGTATATTTAGAAGACTGGGGTACAAAGTTATTGATTGCTCATAATAGTGGATTTAACTTTTTTGATTTGAAGACGGGTGAAAAAATCTGGAAAAAAGATGCTCGTGGTGATGGTTTAAAGCGTGTTATTCCTATTGATAAAGACTTCCTTTATGTAGCTGAAAACGAAATGATGTTGATAAATAAAGAAGGAGAAAAACTTTGGAAGAGCTTTATTGAAATTGCTGATGAAAAAGAAGATCCTATTTATTACTTAGGTAAAGTTGGTGATAAAGTAATGTATTTGACGGGTACTTATGGTAACATGGTGGATTACAAAAGTGGACGTAAACTATGGAAAAGAAACATCAAATTCAATGAAAAAAGACCTGTTTTACCATATTATGATGAAGCTGCCAACGCCTATATCGTTTATAATGACGAAAAGCTGTATAAGTTTGACCCATCAATAGCTGACAAACCAGAACCTTTTGCAGAAGTTAACATTAAAAATGAAAAAGAGCTAAATAGTATAGAATTGTTCCCTTGGGGTGTTGTTTTGTCAGGCCCAGTAGAGGTAATGGGTGTAGGACTAGATGGTAAAGTGAAATATCATAAAGTGTACAAACAACCGGGTGAAGGCAACAGACAGTTGATCAAAGGAGCTTCAATGGTAGGTAGCTTCGCACTTGGAGTTAACGCTGCTAAAAATGTGTTAGAAGGAGGGGAAATTAGAATGTATCAGCGCGATGAAAATGGCGTTTTGAGAGACCTTGGGGTTGTTAGAGAAGCTGATAAGGGCAAAATGGCAATGGCGGATGCATCAGCAATGGGTGCAGGTGCTTTAAATCAATTGGCATCAAGATATGGATCTCGTTTTAAAGCGATGAAACAAAACAGAGACTTCTCGTATATTTATGCGAAAGAAGAAACTGGTGAGAAAGTATTAGTAAAAGTAAGAAAGACTGACGGAGTAGAAGTAGATAAATTGATTTTCAAAAACGATAGACCAGTTTATGAAATTGACCCAGCTACTCAAAATGTATTCTATATTTTGAATAATACGGTACAGATTTTTGATGCTAAAAAATAAACCAATAAACAGGAGAGTCCATCAAAATAAGTTTGATGGACTCTTTTTTTGCTATATGAAAAGAACTATACCCTTTATCGTCCTTTTTTTTAGTTTTATTAGCGGATTCTCACAAGAAAAGGTGAAGTTTACTAAAAAAAACTTTATTATTCCAAGCATTGTTCCTTCAGAATATAGTTGTTTAGATAATTTTCTTACGCAATCTACTTTTTATCAATTAGGGAATCGTTTACCGGTTTCAGAGACAAATCTGAAGAAAGAATTTTTCAATATAAAAGGTTATATCAAGGAAGCAGACAATGGACAACTTAAAATTTTTGTGACGATTCCTGTCCCTGAATATCAAAAAAGCAGAATTGATACTATATTCAATAAAAAAACACTAAAGTTTTCTTATGTTCCTTACTCAAGCTTTAAGGTGATTGTTAAAGTAGAAGTGAAGTGTCAATCGCAAACTATTTATAAAGAAGAATTCAATACGAATGAAATAGTTACATCAGATCCTTTTGCCACATTAGAAGATTTAAAAAAAGGCTTAAATAAGATTGAAGTAAACAATGAATATGGGGATGAAATAGAAAAGGCAATACATATTGCTTTGGAAAAGATTCAAGTAAAACTGAATGAAAAACTAGGCTATTATCCCCAAGTAAGTAAAGAGACTTTTGTGTTTTTGACTTCTGTAGAACACCCAGAGTACAAGCAAATGCTTGAATTTGAAAAGGAAATAACGGCACAATTAAAAAAAATTACCTTAGCATCGGGCATTGATGAACAAGCAATGCTACCTCATTTAGCCTATTTAGAAAGCCTTCTGGTAAAGTATCCGCAATCAGACGACAATACTAAAATAAGATTTATCATCACTAACAATTTGAGTCAGTTGTATTTCTTACTTGAAAATCGTGAAAAAGCCTTGTTTTACGCAGATTTGTTAATTAAAAATGATATGCGAAAAGTATGGGGACGCGAGCTAGTTGTGAGAACCAATAATAGCTTTTTTGTTGATAAAAAGAAACGTACCCATACACCTCGTTTTAGTGAATTAAAAAAGCTAGGCTTTGAGATTCAGCAAGATGAGATTAATGAAAAAGAAGAAACCAGACTTGCCTTTTTTGAAAAAATAGAAAGAGATATTGCCGATTGGGAACAAGAGAAGAATAATCGATTAGCATATTTAGAAAAGACAAAAGCTAAACGCAATAATGTCCTTGATTCGCTAGCTAGCCAAAATAATGCTAAAATTTTAGAAAAAGTAATGCTAGGGTTTGGCGGAGGTCAAATTATAAAAGGAATTGAAAAAGTACATACCCTTTCAAAATTATCTTTTGAAGATAGCAACGTGCCTTTTTATGAAGAAAAATGGGAGAGTGCTTTTACCAATTATCTCTTAAAAAAGAAAAACCCAGATTTGTTTTATAAGGTTGTAAATCAAGCAGAAGGGTGGCAGCATGATGACCGAATAAGAGGTGAAAAATGGAAAAAAATAGATACTGATGATTATTGGGAGACTTTCCTTAATCTTGACCCACTCTATTTACTTACTTCATTTCGTTTAGACTTATGGGAGAATTATGAGCTATCAGATGATGTAACAATAGATGAAAGGTTGTGTTATCATTTAACTTATACGGAGAAAACACTTAATTCAAAAAATCGTTCTGTTCCTAAAACAGAATATCATTTGTATATTGATAAAGAGACATTTAGGGTGATTTCTTCTGAGAAGACAGCATTTGAAGATGGCAAAAAGTTATCATTTGAACGAAGGATTTTTCAGGATTATCGAGAATTAATCAGTCTTAATAGTGGAGCGATACCACATCGTATTTTATATCAGATTGAAGATTATTACGGAGAAACTTTTTACCAAGAGCAAATCGAAAAGATTGAAATTAATTCAGGTTTTGCTAATAGAATTTTTGTCAAAGAGGTTTATTCAGGAGGATTTAAATAATAAATTGGGGTGTTAGGAAAACTAACATCCCAATTTTTTTGATTGAAATAAATGTTTTAAAGACTTTACCTTAAAAAATCGTTAATTTTGTATATTAAAAGCCGAAAATCATGAGAACGAATATTGAAATAAATGAAGATTTAATGGCAAAAGTAATGTCAGCAACTGGATTGAAAACAAAAAAAGCAGTTATTGAAAAAGCTTTGAATGATTTGCATTATTTCTTTTTGATTCAAGAAATGGAAGAATTGAGACACCCAAATACTTGGGTTGGTGATTTGGAGGAAATGCGTAAACAAGAAGTTTCAGCATCATGATACTTTTCGATACTTCCGTTTGGATTAATTATCTCAACAAAAAAGATACTCCCCAAGTTAAAATATTAGAAAATCTTTTTGCTATCAGAGCAAGGGTTTACATTAACCCAACGATAATTCAAGAAGTGCTTCAAGGTATTTCTGACAAAAAGAGATTTGATGTTACACATAGATTGCTGATGGCTCAACAGATTTTAACATTAGATGCTGTGGAGGTAGCTATTAGTGCGGCAAACCTTTATCGCTCTTTAAGACAAAAAGGAGTAACAATCCGTAAAGCCAATGATTGCCTAATTGCTGCTTATGCTATTCATTTTAAGGTTGAGATTTGTCATCAAGATTCAGATTTCGACTTAATTGCAGAACATTCTTCCTTGAAAATTACCCAATTTGCATGACCAAATTCCTAATTCTTCGTTTTTCTTCTATTGGTGATATTATTTTAACTACTCCAGTTATTCGCTGTTTGAAAAAACAATATCCTGATGCAGAAGTGCATTTTGTTACGAAGAAATCTTACAAAACTTTAGTTGAAACCAATATCTACATAGATAAGTATTACTTGTTGGATAATAGCCTTAATGATTTGATAAAACAACTCAAAGAAGAACGCTATGATTATGTGATAGATTTGCATAATAATTTAAGAACAAGGATTATCAAATTTAGGCTTGGCGTAAAATCATTCAGTTATGATAAACTAAATTTTCAAAAATGGCTTTTGGTAAAGTTTAAGAAAAATGTGATGCCAAATGTCCACATAGTTGATAGAAATCTAAAAACGGTTGAAACTTTAGGGATTAAGAATGATAATGCTGGATTAGACTATTTTATTCCAGCAAAAGACGAATTGCCAGTTGAATGGCTCCCTGCAAGCTTTAGAGATTCTTATGCTGTATATGCCATTGGCGGGCAACATGAAACCAAAAAGTTGCCATTGCCTAAGATGATAGAATTGTGTGAGAAGATAGATTTACCACTTGTGTTGATTGGGGGAAAAGAGGATACTGAGCAAGCGGAAAAGTTGGTTTTTGCCTTTGAAAATAAAGCAAATAAACAAATTTTAAATACCTGTGGAAAATGTACTTTAAACCAATCTGCTTCGTTGATTAAAGGAGCAAGCATTGTTTATACACATGATACAGGAATGATGCACGTAGCGGCAGCATTAAAGAAAAAAGTTGTTTCAATTTGGGGAAATACAGTGCCTGAGTTTGGAATGTATCCGTATCAAACTAATTTTGTAGCACTTGAAGTGAAAGATTT
Source organism: Arcicella sp. GW458-12-2-14-TSB2 (assembly GCF_059423785.1). Lineage (NCBI taxonomy): Bacteria > Pseudomonadati > Bacteroidota > Cytophagia > Cytophagales > Flectobacillaceae > Arcicella > Arcicella sp. GW458-12-2-14-TSB2. Next base: position 11,811 of record NZ_JBWKYN010000158.1, read on the forward strand.
AGCGTGTAGACCCTGTTCAAAAATTGGTTATGAGCAATGTCCATTGGGACATTTTAAATGTATGAATGAATTGGAATTTGAGTAGTTTTGAATGGCAAAAATTAACTTCTAGTTTTGATAAGAAATAATAGAGCAAAATTAAACGATATAATTAAAAAGAGTAATTCAATGATAATGAAAGTGTAATCACTAAATTACCCATTCATTAAATCACTCAATTACTTAAGTAAGTATCAATGACAAAAAAAGTAAACATAGGACTTGTCCAAATGTCTTGTACTGAAAATGTACAGGAAAATATGCAAAAAGCAATTAAAGGCATTCGTGAGGCAGCCCAAAAAGGTGCTAATATTGTTTGTTTGCAAGAATTATTTACCTCATTGTATTTCTGTGATGTGGAAGACCATGCTAATTTTAATTTGGCAGAACCAATTCCTGGGCCATCTACAGAAACATTGTCGGAAGTTGCTAAAGAATTAGGCGTAGTAATTATAGCTTCATTGTTTGAGAAACGGGCGGCTGGTTTATACCATAATACAACAGCGGTATTAGATGCTGATGGAGCTTACTTAGGAAAATATAGAAAAATGCATATTCCCGATGACCCGGGATATTACGAGAAATTTTATTTTACCCCTGGAGATGCTTCTTCGGAAGATTCGGGATATAAAGTTTTTCAAACAAAATTTGCAAAAATTGGTGTATTAATTTGTTGGGATCAGTGGTATCCTGAAGCTTCAAGAATCACGGCTTTAATGGGGGCGGAAGTATTGTTTTATCCAACAGCTATTGGGTGGGATACAAATGAAACGGATGCTAATACCAATCGTGAGCAATATAATGCTTGGCAAACTATACAGCGTTCTCATGCTGTAGCAAATGGTGTTCATGTGGTGTCTGTTAATAGAGTAGGACGTGAGGCTGACCAACAATTTTGGGGAGGAAGTTTTGTTGCGAACCCTTTCGGAACGTTACTTTACTTAGGTTCACACGAGCAAGAAGAAGTGCATGTTCAAGAAATAGATTTAGCTAAAACGGAATATTATCGCTCAACTTGGCCTTATTTACGGGATAGAAGAGTAGACAGTTATCATCCAATTACTAAAAGATTTATAGATTAATCTGAATAATACCAAATTATATAGGGTAATAATGATAATTATCATTCTAGCATTTATATATTATTCAGTATCTTTGTAAAATTCTATAGCGAAAATGGAACTATTTTTGTGATGATAAAAAACTTTTGACCGATACTCTTAGTCCACAAACCACAACAATTAAATGGAAAAGCGAAATGAAAGAATTGAAGTAATGAATCACCTTGCCGTTAATATGGACGACATTGTGAACAAGTACCTCATTCCTATAGATACCAACTGGCAACCTTCTGATTTTTTACCAGATGCTAGCAAAGAAACTTTTTTTGATGAAGTAAAAGAAATTCAGCAGGCTGCACGTGAACTACCTTATGATTATTGGGCAGTGTTGATTGGAGATATGATTACTGAAGAAGCTTTGCCTACTTACGAATCATCAATTATGGTAGTACAAGGTGTCGATATGGTTCATGAACCTCAAGGTTGGGCAAGGTGGACACGTGCTTGGACAGCAGAAGAGAACCGTCATGGAGATTTACTGAACAAATATGTGTACCTTTCTGGACGTGTAAATATGAAAGCGGTTGAAATCTCAACGCAGCATTTAATTGCTGATGGCTTTGATATTAAAACAGATGACGACCCATACAAGACGTTTGTTTATACTTCTTTCCAAGAGTTAGCAACGAATATTTCGCACCGTCGTACGGCTTCTTTAGCTAAAAAGCATGGTAATAATTCATTGTCAAAAATGTGTGCAATGATTGCTGCCGACGAGATGCGTCACCATAAAGCTTACAAGAGTTTTATCAGTAGTATTTTTGAAATCGATCCATCTGAGATGATGATTGCTTTTGCGGATATGATGAAACAAAAAATTGTAATGCCTGCTCACTTTTTACGTGAAATGAATGGTGAAAAAAGTGGTGTATATGGTCACTTTTCCGATGCTGCTCAGCGTTTAGGCGTTTATACAGGAAAAGATTATATCGAAATTACAGAGATTTTATTGAACGATTGGAATGTATCAACAATGACTGGCTTAAATGGTACTGCTGCGAAAGCACAAGACTATTTGATGCGTTTACCAGAACGTCTGACACGTTTAACCGACCGTATCAAAGTGCCTGAATTAGAATATAAATTTAGCTGGATTAATTAATGTAATTGAGTGATTTAGTGAGTAATGCTTTCATTATCAGTAAATTAGTTATTTCAATAATGTACTATTAAATCATTACTTAACGCTTCCTTCATATAAACATGAGTCATCCCGAATTTTCTCTAAAAATAGTGAGTTTTAGATGATTTTTGAGTTTTTGTAATTTATTCTCGTC
>NZ_JBWKYN010000159.1:0-14193 GCF_059423785.1 Arcicella sp. GW458-12-2-14-TSB2
ATATCTATCTGACAATAAAATAATGTTTAATTCTAATTAATTTTGTTTTTGAGAAGTGTTTTGAATGCTTTTTTACGACCAATAATTGATAATGGGCTAAAAACGCTATTTTTTGAACTTAATTCGTTAATACTTTATCTATAATTCTTCTCAAATTTGTACCATCAGAATTTTAATTATTAAATATAATATGCAAACAACAACATTATTCGACAAAGTATGGGATGCCCACGTTGTTCGTAAAATCGAAGACGGCCCAGATGTTTTCTTCATCGACCGTCATTTTATCCATGAAGTTACTAGTCCAGTTGCTTTTTTAGGCTTAGAAACAAGAGGTATTGGTGTGATGTTTCCAAACCGCACTTTTGCTACTGCTGACCATAATACTCCGACGATTAACCAACACCTTCCCGTAGCTGACCCTCTTTCTGCTAATCAGTTGAAAGCATTGGAAACCAACTCGGCGAAATATGGTATTTCTCACTGGGGCTTGAATAATCCTAAAAATGGTATTGTACACGTGGTTGGCCCAGAAAATGGTATCACTCTTCCGGGGATGACTATCGTTTGTGGTGACTCGCATACTTCTACACATGGTGCTTTTGGTGCAATTGCTTTTGGTATTGGTACTTCTGAGGTTGAAATGGTGCTTTCGTCACAGTGTATTATGCAACCGAAGCCTAAGAAAATGCGTGTAAACGTAAATGGTAAATTGGGTAAAGGTGTAACGCCGAAAGACGTTACTTTATACATCATTTCGCAATTGACTACTGCTGGTGCTACTGGTTACTTTGTAGAATATGCTGGTGATGTATTTGAAAATATGTCGATGGAAGGTCGTATGACGGTGTGTAACATGAGTATCGAAATGGGTGCTCGTGGTGGTATGATTGCTCCTGACCAAACTACTTTCAATTACCTTGAAGGTCGCGAACAAACGCCAAAAGGCGAGGCTTGGGATAAAGCTTTGGCATACTGGAAAACATTGAAAACGGATGCTGATGCTGTATTTGATAAAGAATACACTTTTGATGCTACCGACATCGAACCGATGATTACTTATGGTACTAACCCGGGTATGGGTATGGGTATCTCTAAAAATATTCCAACGGCTGAATCTGTAGAAGGCGGCAAGGCTACTTATGATAAATCATTGAACTACATGGGTTTTGGCGAGCAAGAGAGTATGCTTGGCAAGCAAGTGGATTATGTGTTTATCGGAAGTTGTACAAACGGTCGTATCGAAGATTTCCGTGCTTTTGCTTCTATCGTAAAAGGACGCAAGAAGGCTGATAATATCACTGCTTGGATTGTTCCGGGTTCACACATTGTGGAGGCTCAAATCAGAGAAGAGGGTATTTATGACATCTTGACTGAGGCTGGTTTCCAATTGCGTCAACCGGGTTGTTCTGCTTGTTTAGCGATGAACGACGACAAGATTCCTGCTGGAAAATATGCAGTAAGTACTTCAAACAGAAACTTTGAAGGTCGCCAAGGACCGGGTTCTCGTACCTTGTTAGCTAGTCCATTAGTAGCTGCGGCTGCGGCTGTTACAGGCGTGGTTACTGACCCGAGAGAATTATTGTAGGAGCTGTCGGTCATCGGCTTTCAGCTTTCGGTTTTCAATTTTTAATTTAAGGACATTAAAAAGAATCTAACCAATTAATTGTTAATTTTAGTTTGATTCATACAGCCTTAAAATATCATTGAAACCCTATAAACGAAAGCCAGTGGCTTATACCTATGAGAGATTTTCGAAAATTGCGAGTTTGGGAACAGAGTCATGAATTGACATTATTACTTTATTCTCAAACAAAAATATTCCCTAATGACGAGAAATATGGACTTATTTCTCAGATAAGGAGAGCATCCGCTTCCATACCTACCAACATTGCTGAGGGATGTGGAAAAATTGGAGATAGAGATTTTGCGAGATACTTAAATATTTCGTTTGGTTCTGCTTCTGAACTGGAGTATTTAATGATTTTGTCAAGAGATTTAGAATATCTTTCAAATGATGCGTTTTTGTCAATTTCGTCTGAAATTATTGCTATCAAGAAACAATTATATCATCTGATAAAAAAAATAAACGCTGAAAGCTAAAGCCATTTCGCATTAAGGTAAAATATTTAAAAAGCCGAAGTCCGAAATCCGAAAGCTGAAAGCTCTAACCCAATGGCATACGATAAATTTACCATATTAAAATCAACAGCCGTTCCAATGCCAATTGAGAACGTTGATACTGACCAAATTATTCCTGCTCGTTTCCTAAAAGCTACGAAGCGTGAAGGATTTGGCGATAACTTATTCCGTGACTGGCGTTATAATACCGACGGCTCACCGAAACAGGATTTCGTATTGAACAATCCTACTTACACAGGGAAAATCCTCGTAGGTGGTCACAACTTCGGAAGTGGTTCAAGCCGTGAACACGCCGCTTGGGCTATTTATGATTATGGTTTCCGTTGCGTAGTATCTAGCTTCTTTGCTGATATCTTCAAAGGTAATGCCATCAACGTAGGTATTCTGCCAGTACAAGTAAGCCCTGAATTTTTGGATAAAATCTTCTTGGCCATCGAAGCCGATTCAGCCGCTGAATTGGAGGTAGACCTTCCTGCACAAACCATCACCATCGTTGCTACAGGCGAACAAGAAAGCTTTGCTATCAACGGTTATAAGAAAAATAACCTTATCAATGGCTTTGACGATATTGATTATCTTCAAGCAATGAAGGCGGAAATAGGTGATTTTGCAGGTAAAAGTATTTATTAAGAGCTTTAAGCTGTGAGCCTTCAGCTATGAGCATCGAGCTATAAGTTTTGAGTATTAAGCTTCAGTATTAGTCTATTAGGAGTCTCCTATGGTTTATACATATAGCTTAAGAATCATAGCTTATAGCACACACAAACCTCATAGCTCATAGCTCACAGCTCATCGCTTACAGCAAATATATGCGACATATAGAAATAATGGATACGACACTTCGCGATGGAGAACAAACCAGCGGAGTGTCTTTTTCGGCTACTGAGAAACTAGCAATCGCTCAATTATTATTGAAAGAAGTAAAAGTCGATCGCTTAGAAGTAGCTTCTGCAAGAGTATCCGACGGTGAATTTCAGGCGGTTAAAAAAATTACTAGCTGGGCAAGCGAAAACGGATTGATTGATAAAATCGAGGTGCTGACTTTTGTTGATGGCGAGACGTCGGTAAACTGGATGATTGATGCTGGTGCAAAAGTGATGAATCTCCTTACCAAAGGGTCGATGAATCATTTAGTACATCAGCTTAAAAAAACGCCTGAGCAACATTTTGCTGAGATTGCGGAGGTATTTACGCTAGCTCGTTCTAAAGACATTAAATGCAATGTTTATTTAGAAGACTGGAGTAATGGCATGCGCAACTCGCCAGAATATGTATATCAGTTTCTAGATTTCCTAAGTACCCAGCCTATCGAAAGAGTATTGTTGCCCGATACGCTTGGAGTACTTACGCCACGTGAATGTTATGATTTTCTATCGGCGATTGTAACGCGTTATCCAACTCAACACTTTGATTTTCATGCACATAACGATTATGATTTAAGCATTGCCAACGTGATGGAAGCAGTGCGAGCAGGCGTACATGGCTTACACTTGACAGTCAATGGCATGGGTGAAAGGGCAGGAAATGCTCCGCTAGCAAGTACCATCGCCGTGCTGAAAGACTTTATGTGTGAAGTTGAAACGACGGTAGTGGAAGAGTCGCTGTATTCGGTTAGTAAACTGGTCGAAACTTTTTCTGGCTTTAGAATCCCCGTGAATAAGCCTGTAGTAGGTGAAAACGTTTTTACACAAACGGCTGGTATTCATGCAGATGGGGATAATAAAAACAACTTGTATTTCAACGATTTGATGCCCGAACGTTTTGGCAGAGAACGTAAATATGCATTGGGAAAAACTTCTGGCAAAGCGAATATCGAGAAGAACCTTCAGAAACTGGGTATCAAGTTATCGCAAGCGGATTTGAAAAAAGTAACGCAGCGAATCATTGAACTTGGCGACCGTAAGGAGGTGGTTACACAAGAAGATTTACCTTATATTATCTCGGATGTGATTGATAGCAATACCATTGAAGAGAAAGTGGAGGTAATCAATTATGTGTTGACACATTCTAAAAATCTTCGTCCTTCTGCTACCATCAGGGTGAAAATTGAAGGGCATATTTTTGAAGAAAATGCACAGGGAGACGGTCAGTATGATGCCTTTATGAATGCTTTGAAGAAGGTGTATCTAAAGAAAGAAGTAAACCTTCCGATGTTGACAGACTATGCTGTGAGAATTCCCCCAGGTGGAAATACCGATGCACTTTGTGAAACCATTATTACATGGGAACATAAAGGCAAAGAATTCAAAACCAGAGGATTAGATTCTGACCAAACGGTATCAGCGATTAAGGCGACACAGAAAATGTTGAATCTTATCTAGTTGTGAGTTAGTGAATTGTGAATGAGTGATTTTGAGTAAGTTGTGAGTTAGTGAATGAGTGATTAAATTTTTACTCTTCAAATCATTCCTAGCGAGGGACTTAAGTTCCTCGCTAGGAATGGAATAAGGAGAAAGAGGTATTTATTGTATATCTTACAAATCACAAAATCCAATAGTCCAACGTCTAAAAATAAAATCTTTTAAAATCTTTTTAGTCATTAGTCAATCCTTTCTATTAGTGGGTGACTTAAGTCACCCGCTAATAGAAAATGATTTTGAGGATGTAGAAAGTCAAAAATTTATAGTCCTCAAATTGAGCGTCTAAAGTCTAAAAATCTAGCGTCTTGTGTCTAAAATCTAATGTCTAAAGTCCAAAATCCTTTAGTCCTAAAGTCTAAAATCTTAAATCTAAAAAAAAACCTTGAGTCCTAAATTCGAAAGTCCTCAAGTCCAAAAAAATGAAATTAAATATTGCAGTATTAGCCGGAGACGGTATCGGTCCAGAAGTAATTGAACAAGCATTAAAAGTAGTTAATGCAATCGGTAAAAAGTATAACCACGAAATTAATCTTACACACGCTTTAACAGGAGCAGTAGCGATTGATGCAACGGGTAATCCATATCCAGACGAAACACACGAAGTGTGTATGCAGGCAGATGCAGTATTGTTTGGTGCGATAGGTCACCCACGTTTTGACAACGACCCATCAGCCAAAGTTCGTCCAGAGCAAGGCTTGTTAGCAATGCGTAAAAAATTAGGATTATATGCCAACATTCGTCCTACATTAGTATTCCCTTCATTATTGCACAAATCTCCATTAAGAAGAGAATTGATTGAAAATGCAGACTTCGTGTGTATTCGTGAACTAACAGGCGGTATTTATTTCGGCGATAAAGGAAGAAACGAAACACGTGACAAAGCTTGGGACGTATGTGAATATACGAAGCCAGAAGTTGATAGAATTGTACGTTTAGCGTATGAATATGCGATGAAGCGTCGTAAGAAAGTATGTATCGTTGACAAAGCAAACGTATTAGAAACATCAAGACTTTGGAGAGAAGTAGCACAAGGCATCGAAAAAGAATATCCAGAAGTAGAAACAGAATATTTATTCGTTGATGCTGCTGCAATGCGTATTATCCAATGGCCAGAAGGATTTGATGTAATGGTTACTGAAAATATGTTCGGTGATATCTTAACAGACGAAGCATCAGTAATTTCTGGTTCAATGGGCTTAATGCCTTCAGCTTCTATCGGTACACATACATCAGTATTTGAGCCAATCCATGGAAGTTACCCACAGGCTGCTGGCAAAAACATTGCTAATCCACTAGGAACAGTACTTTCAGCAGCGATGATGTTTGAATATGCTTTCAAATTGATGGACGAAGCAAACGAAATCAAAGACATCGTGAATAAATCTTTGGCAGAAGGCGTAGTAACCGTTGATATTGCAGATGGCGGAAAAGCATTCTCTACTTCAGAAGTAGGAGATTGGTTGGCTGCTCAGATTGGGTAAGTTTTTTATATTATTATAATTTCTTCATTCCTGTTTAGGCGAGACATAAGTATCGCTCTAAACAGGAATGTTTTTTTATGCCTTTCGGAGTCTCTCGATGAATACAGTAAAATCAAAGTATCTAATCCCGAAGGGATGGAATGATTATAGAAAAGATAATTGACAGTAATCCTAACCTCAAAGAGGTGACACATAGTAACAAGAATCTGTCACTCCTTCGGAGTTTATATAATTGCTTTTATCTGGGATTTCTATAATCATACCATCCCTTCGGGATTTAACGCTTATTTCCCCCCATTGTAATATCCTTCAACCATGCCGTATAATCAACGTGTATCAATCCCGAAGGGATGGTATGATTATAGGGAAAAATAATTGTCAATACCCACCAAACCCCGAAGGGGTAATATAGCAGTAAGATTTCCTTTCAGAACATCTTGAATAGCAACTATTAAAATATAAATTAAATAATATGAAGTATCATTTTAATAATTAAACCTTTTCGTCCGTTCTTACTCTAAGAGGTATCTCATTTTAAACTCGACGATATTATGAATAAGGAAAAATCCATCCAGCACCTTATATGGCGAGCGGGCTTTGGCGAAAAGCCTGAAGTGATTACTCAGCTTGGCCATAAGTCTATCAAGAAGAATGTTAAACAGTTATTGAAAGACGCTGAAAGCTTTGAACCCATTTATACGGTTGATAAAATGGATATTTATTCAGAGCTACAAATGATAAAAAAAGATACTACCCTTACCACACAAGAGCGTATCAAGCAGTTGAACAAGATGGTAAAAGAGGAGGAGGGACTACTCAATACTACTTGGATAGACAAAATGGCAAACTCAAAGGGCGTCTTGCGAGAAAAAATGGCGTTGTTTTGGCACGGACATTTTGCCTGTAGAACGCCCAACCCACTATTTGCCCAAAGTTACCTAAATACCATCCGTCAACATTCATTAGGGAAGTTTAGCGACTTGCTGATGGCGGTCTCCAAAGAGGCGGCTATGCTCCAGTTTTTGAATAACCAGCAGAATAAGAAACGCAGCCCGAACGAAAACTTTGCCCGTGAAGTAATGGAACTGTTTACGCTCGGTAGGGGGAATTATACAGAACATGACGTAAAAGAAGCCGCCAGAGCATTTACGGGCTGGGAATTTGATAGAAAAATAACGGGGTTTTATTTCAATACTAAACAACATGATGATGATACGAAGGTGGTCTTTGGAAAAACGGGCAACTTTACGGGGGAAGACATCATCAAAATGATTTTGGAACGAAAGGAAACTGCCAATTTTGTTGTTACCAAAATCTACAAAAACTTTGTAAACGAGCAGGTGGATACTAACCGTGTTAGTCAATTGGCGGATGAATTCTATAAAAATGAGTACAATATTGCCGATTTGATGGATACTATCTTCAATAGTGCATGGTTCTACGAAGAGCGTAATGTTGGTACACACATTAAATCTCCTGTCGAGCTTATCGTGGGTTTACAGCGAACTACGGGTTCTAACTTGGTCGAAAAACAATCATTACTTTTTGTGCAACGTGTATTGGGACAGGTATTATTATATCCGCCGAACGTGGCGGGCTGGGCTGGAGGTAAAAGCTGGATAGATAGCTCAAGTTTGTTATTTAGGATGCAGTTGCCCTATTTAATGTTTAATAATACGGTGATAAAAACCGTTGCGAAGTCGGACGGAGATGTAAATACAGATTTTCAAACCCGCAAGGGAAAGAAAAATACCCTTGAAACCGATATGAACTGGGAAGTATTTTCAACATATTTTACCCAACAAAATCGGGAAATGTTGTTAGATACCCTCGAGGCATACATTTTGCAAGTGCCTATTAATGAGGATGTAAAAAAAGGATTAATCGCTAAACTGGGGAAAGAGAGTCAGCCAGAAACCATCAAGAAAATGATGATAGCCTTAATGACCCTCCCTGAATATCAGCTGTGTTAAAGTGGCGATCAATCAAGCGTCAAATAACGATATTGTCTATAAGGCTTAGTATTAAAGCCTTGAAGATTTAAATACTAAACTCATCACTCACAACATTATGGTCAACCGCAGAGAATTTCTCACACGTTCGGCATTGGCAACAGTAGGTGGCTTAATGATTCCGAATTTTCTAAAAGCTTTTGAACAGCAATCTTTAGGGAGTGCAAAGGGTGCTCCTGATAAAATATTAGTCATTATTCAACTCTCAGGTGGGAACGATGGCCTTAATACTGTTGTGCCTTACCGTAACGATATTTATTACCGTGAACGCCCGACGATTGCTGTCGAGAGAAATAAAGTACTTAACCTGAATGATGAAATAGGGTTGAACCCAGCCTTGGAAAAGCTAAGACCTTGGTATGACAATGGTTTTATGCGAATCATCAACAATGTGGGGTATCCCAATCCCGACCGTTCACATTTCCGTTCGATGGATATTTGGCAAACGGCATCTAATCCGAATGAATATTTACAAACGGGTTGGTTAGGGCGTTATTTAGATGCCAATTGTTCGGGCGACTGTGCCTCTTACAACGTCCTTGAAATAGATGATACCCTTAGTTTGTCTATGAAAGGGGAGAAATTAAAAGGTTTGGCCGTATTAGACCCCGAAAAACTATACCGACAAGTCCATGGTGATTTTATTGCAAAAATCGCTAAAACACAACCTGCCGACCATTCAGAGAATGTGAGTTATCTCTATAAAACCTTGGCAGAAACCTCCTCTTCGGCAGAATATCTTCATACCAAATCGAAAATCTATCAAACAAAAGCCAGTTTCCCAAATGGGGAATTGGGACAACGGTTAAAGACTATCTCCGAACTGATACTCTCGGGGATGCCGACCAATATCTATTATGTCAGCATTTCAGGGTTTGATACCCACGTCAATCAGGTAAATCAGCAAGAACGTTTGTTAAGAAATTATGCCGAAACGATGGATGTATTTTTGAATGAACTCAAACAAAACAACAAGTTGGATGACGTGGTGATGATGACTTTCTCTGAATTTGGTAGAAGGGTAAAACAAAATGCCAGCGGAGGAACTGACCACGGAACGGCGAACAATGTGTTTGTGATGGGTGGAAAATTGAAAGCTGATAAAATCCTCAACGAAGCGCCTAATCTAACTGATTTGGATGAAGGTGATTTGAAGTATTCGGTAGATTTTAGAAAGATTTATGCTACCCTGCTCCGTAATTGGTTACTTGTCAACGACGAAGAAATACTAGGAAAACGCTTTGATGTGTTGGATTTTGTTTGAAAGACATCCTTGACCAAGGGGAAAACTTGAGTATTGACAAATGTATGATGATAAGTAGTTTATGAAAAGTTAATTAAAACCTAAACCTAAATGATGACCTCTAAAAACCTTGATAATACTACTACTGATAATTCATCAACTAAAAAAGTTCATAATTATCCTATTAAAGATGTGGTTTCGATTCCCCTTGAAGAAATTGTGCATACGCTTCAAGGGGATTTAACAAACGGACTGGCGGAGGGGAGTATCAACAAAAGAATAAAGACTTATGGGCTGAATCGGTATGAAGAGCAGAAGCAAAAGAGTATTTTTTTGCTGTTGATAGAACAATTCAAGAGTCCTATTATTTTATTATTAGTCTTGGCCAGTGGTGCGTCTCTATATTTTAAAGATTGGCTCGAAGGTTTTGCTATCATTGGCGTAATTTTCATTACGGCAGCTTTGGGTTTCTTTATGGAACTTCAAGCTCGAAAATCAATGAATCAGCTAAAAAGTATGGATGTCAGTCTGTCGAAAGTTTGGCGAGATAATACCTTAAATGAAGTCCCCTCTGAGAAGCTAGTGCCAGGAGATATTTTAGTGCTAGAAGCAGGGGATATGGTATTGGCAGATGCCCGATTGGTAGAAATCAACCAATTTGAAGTAGATGAATCGCCCTTGACGGGGGAATCAATGCCCATCACCAAAACCCTAGAACTCCTCGATAAAGAGACCAGCCTAGCAGATCAAACGAATATGATATTCAAAGGCACGTCGGTCATTAAAGGAAATGCCAAAGCCATCATTGTTGGAACGGCCTTGCATACTGAATTAGGGAAAATTACGGCACTGGTTGACAATGCCAAACAAGTAACGACGCCACTCGAAAAAAAACTACAAGGACTTACCACCAAATTGATGTGGCTTACCGCCATATTTGCCGCCATATTTATCATCACAGGCTTTTTACAAGGCAAAGAACTTTACCTGATTATTGAAACAGCCATCGCCTTAGCCGTGGCCGCCATTCCCGAAGGACTGCCCGTGGTGTCTACCATTGCCCTTACGTATGGTATGTTACGTATGGCAGAAAAAAAAGTGTTGATTAAAAAATTAGCCTCTGTAGAGACCCTCGGGGGAATAAATACCATTTTTACCGACAAAACAGGTACGCTGACAGAAAACAAAATTCAGGTAAATAATATCTCGTTTTTTGATAATACCTTCAAGGTAGAAAATAATACCGTTGGCGAAGCAGACGCCAAAGCCAATCAGGCAAGTTTAGAGAAAATCTTGCTGATTTCGCTATTATGTAATAATGCTGTAGTTGAGAAAAAGGAGAAGAAAAAAGACAAACAACTCGGCGACCCTATCGAAATATCGCTATTAAATTTTGTTGGACTAAACAACGTAAATATCTCGCAAATACAACAAGAATATCCACGAATTGCCGAAGAAGCCTTTAGTTCAGAAACAAAGCTGATGGGGACGTTGCACAAAAAAGGAGATACAAATTTTGTAGCGGTAAAGGGAGCGATAGAGGCCATTTTACAACAATGTAAATCCTTTTATAAACAAGGTGAAATAGTTTCGCTAATGGAAGAAGATAAGAATCAATTCTTACAAAAAGCAGAAGAAATTCAGGCACAGGGGACACGTGTGTTGGGTTTTGCTTTTAATGAAGCCAATAATATTCCGAATGATAACATGGTGAAAGAGTTGACCTTTGTCGGGTTCATTGGGTTTTTAGACCCACCACGTTTAGACATATCAGGAGCTTTGCAATCGTGCAGAAATGCAGGTATCAAAGTAATCATGATAACGGGCGACCACCCAGCTACAGCCTTGAATATTGCTCAGACGATACAGCTTTCGGATACGGAGAATGTAGTCCTTACAGGGAAAGACTTAGAGGGCAAGCCTGATAAAAAGCAGTTGTTTGCTGCCACGATATTTGCAAGGGTTACACCCCAACAAAAGCTAGACATGGTAACGCTTTATCAAAAAAGAGGCGATATTGTGGCGATGACGGGCGACGGCATCAACGATGCACCTGCCTTGAAGAAAGCAGAAATAGGCATTGCGATGGGTAGGAGAGGTACCCAAGTAGCGATTGAAACGGCGGAGATGGTCTTGAAAAATGATTCTTTCAAATCGATTGTCGTTGCCATAGAACAAGGAAGGGTGATTTTTCAAAATATCAAGCGGTTTTTGGTGTATTTACTTTCATGTAATTTAAGCGAAATCGTCATTGTGTTTTTGTATGGCTTGCTTAACTTCCCGTTTTCTGTACTACCCCTACAAATCCTGTTCCTGAATCTGGTGACGGATATTTTCCCTGCCTTGGCATTGGGCATGGGCAAAGGTAATAAGTTGATAATGAGCATCTCTCCACGTAATCCGAAGGAACCCATTGTCGTCAAACAGGATTGGATAAATATACTTGTCTATGCCAGTTTGCTAGCCCTTCCTATCATTGGCGTAACGTGGTATTGCAGTGTTTACTTGCAGATGGATGCCAAAATTTGTAATAACATTACTTTCTTTAGCCTTGCCTTTTCACAGTTGTGGCATGTGTTTAATTTGTCGTCTCGCAAGATATCTTTTTTCAAAAACGAGATTACCGAAAATAAATTTGTGTGGGCCGCCTTGGGTTTATGTATCGTAATTATGCTTACGTTCTACTGGGTAAGTCCGCTTAATAAAATCATTGGACTTCAAAAGCTGGATTTTACTATCTGGTCAATCATCCTTATTACTAGCTGGATGCCAGTAGTACTTGTTCAGTTGCTGAAACGAGTTTTGAAGGTGATTAGTTAACTAGAAAAATAAAATGTAGGGGCGTATTGCATACGCCCACATACACGTACAAATGGACGAAATAGGACGAATGCGATTCGTCCCTACCTAAGTTGCCCAATCTCTAGTCGTAGGTTATCCTACGACTCCAAATGATTAAGAGCGTCATGCTCGCACTTCGTTATCTACAATGTTTTCAAACCGTTTATTTCGTATCAAGGGAGTTTTTACTAAAATGTTACTAACTTAGAAACCACAACTAAGTTTGATAATAATTGTTCAACATTAGATTTACACGTTGGTGAAAGACTTAATATAATAGCATGAAAATTAACACTGACCCTCAGATTTTTCAAAGAACTAATAGTATTAGTTCAGAAATTGAGAAAGACAATTCTATTTCAGAAAGATTACTTCTTTTTGAAGGCTTTAGAAGAATATATGAAGTAAATGTTAAAATCAATAACATTCTTCATGAGGAAATATATTCATTAGGTACAATTAACAGACTCATACCCAAAGATATACGTGAAAAAACAAGTGAAATCATCTATAAGAATGATAAGAATTTTGAGAACAATAAAACTATTATTGGTGTGTTTGGTAAGATAATGGTACACTTGTACTTAACTTGGGAGGTGTTTAACGAAAATGAATTTGTAAAGGAATTATATCCCATGAATCCATACCATTTTTTCGTAAGAATCTTTGAACGAGGTATAGGAATAAATACAGAACATGGCCGTACATTGAGGATGACTATTTTTAGCGGATTTAGTTTGGGCAAATTGCTATCAAAAGAAAATTATCAAGAAACACCTTATTTAGTATCAACAGATGACGAATATTTAGATAAAATAAATACCTTTTACGCTGAGCATAAGGTATTACCGCCTTGGCTTGAAGAAGATAATAAAAGAGGTTTTGTACTTTAAGATGTTCCTATTCCTAGCGAGGGACTTAAGTCTCTCGCTAGGAATAATGGTTGTAAGTTGTTGATAGTCAAAGTGTAATAGGCAGTTTGTCGTCGTAGTGTATTAAGATTACTATTCTTTTTATTCGTTCTTCGACTTAGCTTCTTTGAGATGCCATTTGGAAAATGTTAAAGAACGAAGATTTTAAATTTCGAGTAAATTATTAATAAGTCAAATAATAAATTATGGTAAACTATCTTGATTTTTATAAGTCTGCAAAAGAATATTTAATTAAAATAAAAAGTACCTCAGAACAAGATTTTAAGTCTGTAGAAGAGTCTGATATCTTAGAGATAGAGAATTTAATAGGTAAAAAAATCTCTTCCTCATTACGCTGTTTTCTGAATATTTTTGGTAAAACAACTAAACGTATTCCAGATGGATTACCTATAAATTTAGATAAGATAAAAGATGCTTATTATAAATCAAGCGAGAAACTATCAATTTTAGAATCTACTGATTTTAAAGTGTATACTGATGGAAAAAAAATAGTTGATAGGAAAGTTGTTGAAATTGATGATACGATTGAAGGTGCACATCTAGAAGTAGTTAATTTATTAGAATTATTAGATATTGAAGATTTTCTCTTTTTAAGTATAAATGAGAATACAACATTTATTAATTCAAAAGAGGAAGACCCTATAATACATTACTTTATTGGTACTTCTGCATTAACCTCGAGTATGCTCTCTTTGAGTGCACATTTTAGAGCTATGCTTTTTAATGAAATTTTGCCTAAACTGGGATGGAATCCCAATATTTATAAGGACAAAAATGGAAATCTAAAAAACGACTTATCACCTTATTACAAAGAACTTTTTTGGAAAATTAGTTCTATTGATATTTCAAATTTACAATGGGCATCAATATACGATAAAATTTTTATGGAAGGATGGCCATATGACTCACAATTTCCTATTCATATTTTTCAAGAACGTCGTAGAGAATTTTACCACATAAACTCCATTGTTGAAAAACAAAATGGATATATACTGACAATAGATGAATTTGAATGGAAATTCATAGATTTCTTAAAACAACAAGGATATAATCTATAGAATTAATGTTAAGTAAAGAAGGGGTTATGTAGAGATTTTAAAAACTTATTAAAATGACAGGAAATGCAACACTTTTTTCACGAAGTTTTAATGTGAAAAATTTTAAAGAGATTATTGAAAAAAA
>NZ_JBWKYN010000160.1:0-13947 GCF_059423785.1 Arcicella sp. GW458-12-2-14-TSB2
GTAATGTAATTTTCGGTAAAATATATTGTAAAAAAACTAATTAAAAAAATGGTCTCAGCTATCACAAATGGTGTAAAGGTAAGCGTTTTGACCCACTTTCAACCTGAATATTCTAATCCATTTCAAGGAAATTTTGTTTTTTCATATCATATCAAAATTCATAATGGAAGCGATTATACTGTAAAACTTTTGCGTCGTCATTGGTATATTCATGATGCTAACGGACTTGTGCGTGAGGTAGAGGGCGAAGGTGTAGTAGGGCAACAACCTACCTTAGAACCGGGTCAATCTTATGAATATACAAGTGGATGTAATTTAAACACTTCGCTTGGCAAAATGGCAGGTACTTATCAAATGGAGCGTATTTTTGATGGCAAATTTTTCAATGTTGTCATTCCTGACTTTACGATGGTTGCTCCTTTTAGAATGAATTAAAATACTGTATATCAGTAATCAAAACTCATAATTCACAATTTATAACTCATCAACCCTGTTAATTTTGTTTAAAAGATATTTTCAATATTTACTTGCTTCAAAAAACGAGCACGCTATTCATTCGCCCTTTGTTTTTCAACTTTACACACAAATTATTCTCGCAAAAAAGTTTAAGTCACCATATTTCACAGCTATTGAGGATTTGCGAAAACGTTTGTTGAAAAATGAAAGGGTTATTGAAATTACAGATTTTGGGGCAGGGTCTAAAATACACAAATCAACTTCTAGGCAAATCAAGCAAATTGCCAAAAGTGCTGAAAAGCCCTCAAAATTTGGCAAATTAATTTTCAGGCTTATTCAACATTTTGAGCCAAAGGTAATTTTCGATTTAGGAACTTCATTAGGTGTCACTACTGTGTATGAGTCTAAAGCGAAACAAGATGCTAAAATAGTTACGTTTGAGGGATGCCCAACTACCGCAAAAATTGCCCAAGAGAATTTCGATGCATTAGAAGCCAATAATATAGAAATTGTCGTGGGGAATTTGGATGAAACGCTAACGAAACAAATCGCAAAAATTGAGAGACTTGATTTTGCTTTCTTTGATGCCAATCATCGCTATGAACCCACTGTGAAGTATTTTGAAATATGTTTAGAAAAAGCCCACGAATCTTCGCTTTTTATATTTGATGACATCCATTGGTCAGAAGAAATGCAGGAAGCTTGGCAATATATCAAGGCACATCCGAGTGTGATGATTACAATTGACTTGTTTTTTATTGGTTTAGTCTTTTTCAGAAAAAACCAGCCTAAACAAGATTTTATATTAAGGTTCTAACAAAAAAAGTCTCTGAGAAAATTTTCTCAGAGACTTTTTTTGTTATTGAGTGATTTAGTGAATGAGCGATTTAGTGTTTATTTTTAAAAGCTTTGCATATCAATACTTTAAATTCAAAACTCACAATTCGCAACTCATCACTCACCACTCAAAACTCTTATTTTACAATTACCCCAGTAGCTACAAAGCCTAAAGCTTTTTCTGGTTTCTTGATTTTAGCAATTTCGTCTTTACTTTTTCCAGCATCTTCGGCATAGTGTTTCAAATCAATGACCGAAGTAGTTTTTACTTTAGCTGTTCCATCTATCACCACTGTTTTGCCAGCAATATCTTTGGGTACAAAAAAGCCGTAATCTTTAAAAGTCACACGCATTGTTTGTCCGTCGTCTAACTTTACTTTCATCCAACATCCTTTTGCTTGACAAACAGACTCTACAACACCCGACACTTTGACTGTAATCTGTTCATTATCATTCGCTTTCTTTAATAATTCAGCTGTTGATATAGCACCTTCTTCCGTAATTTCTTCTCCAAATTTACTTTGTGCATTAATGGTAAATGCTCCTGCCATTAATGATAATACAAGTATTAACTTTTTCATTTTCTTAGTTTTTATATGTGTTTAATGAATAGCACAAAATTAAAGAATAAAGTTTATTTTACTTTTACTATTTAAGTTTAAAACCTTGGCGATAGGTTAAAAATAAACCTTCGGAATGTTCAAAAGAATGATTGTTTAAATCCAGATAAGGCTCAAACCTGAATGTTAGCCATAGGTTATCAATCAGCTTCCAATCTTTCATAAACCTAAAGAATAATAGCTTACGTTCTTTTTCTAATTGATTGGGGTTTCTGTAAATTCTTCCAACAGACTGGTACAAATCTCCGCCCATTTCTGAACTATAACCATTTGACTGCCAATAGCTCAACATCAAATTCATCACCTTTGTTTCTGCTAATATATTCAAATAAATACCAGAGCCGTCTGAGAAGTACGGACTGTAACCCGAATTTTGACGATAACCTAACCAGTAGTTCTGTGTTTTTATACTTTGAATAAAACCGTTGGTTTTCAATTCAGCTTCTACGCCAAGAGCAACATTCGTATAGGTTACTACTTGATTGGTATCTTTATCGCTCGTTATTTGCCCACCATGATGTAATAAAGTCAATTGAACAGGAAGAGATAGGCTAAAGTTTTTTCGTTGAATTAAGCGCTTGTTCCAAGAAAATCCTGCAAAGATTTTCTCTTGAAAATCAGAGCCTTTATAAATCATTTGTTGCCAATCAATCCAGCTATCAAAAAAAGTCTTTGAAGTGCGTTTGGTGTATTGGATACCTAATTCTTGTCGGTTCAGAATCACCCGTTCAAAATTCATCATCGGTTCAACCAAATGATGATTTAGTTGTCCATCCAAATTGCCAAATAAAAACTGTGAAGAATCTTTTTGAACCCTGATAGTAAAAATTGGCTGAACTGCCGTGAATTTATCATTGCCAAAATCTTTCCAAGCATACACCCCAGCTTCTATGCTGACATTGGGTGCTGGTTGGTAAATAAGTTTGGGCGAAAATTGATTCCCAAAAAGCGTATAACCATCTGCAATTTTTCCAAAGTATTCATTATTCTTTAGAAAACTGAAGCTATTGAATTGAAAATAAAGCTGTTGATTTTTGGTGGAATCAATGTGCTGGAAAGTCTCCAAGCGAGTATTGTTTAACTGAGCAAAGGTATACTGAGCTGTAAACAAAAAGAGGGCTAAAGTTATTTGAAAAAATCGTCTGAACATTTGCTAGCAAAGTACTTTAAATTGCTGAAAAATTGGTAATTTCACCAATAAAAATTTTGAATTCGGGTATTGAGTTCTACTTATCAATGACACTAAAATCTTTTCATTGATTCCCTATGGCACGTTGTTTTTAATAAAATTTCAATGAGCAGCTTGATTTCCCGAATTAAAACCAAAATTTAACCTAAAATCCATCATGGCAAAACAACAAGCGGAGGCAACAAATCCTGCCAACGAAAAATTAAAAGCATTACAAACAACGCTTGAAAAATTAGACAAAGCTTACGGCAAAGGTACAGTAATGCGTTTGTCAGATAGTAAAGTACTTGATGTTCCTGTCATTTCAACAGGTTCATTAGGTCTAGATTTAGCCCTTGGTGTAGGGGGCGTACCACGTGGAAGAGTAATCGAAATCTACGGTCCAGAATCTTCAGGTAAAACTACCCTAACAATGCACTGTATTGCAGAAGCACAAAAAGCAGGTGGTTTGGCAGCTTTTATTGATGCTGAACATGCTTTTGACAAAGGATATGCTGAAAAATTAGGAATTGATACGGCTAATTTATTGATTTCACAGCCAGATAGCGGTGAACAAGCTTTAGAAATTGCTGAACAATTGATTTCATCAGGTGCGATTGATATTTGTGTGATTGACTCTGTGGCAGCCCTTGTTCCTAAGGCTGAACTTGAAGGCGATATGGGTGATTCTAAGATGGGTCTTCAAGCTCGTTTGATGTCTCAGGCTTTGCGTAAATTAACGGGTGTTATCAATAGAACTGGCTGTTGCTGTATTTTTATCAACCAATTGCGTGATAAAATCGGCGTAATGTTTGGTAGCCCTGAAACAACTACGGGGGGTAATGCCTTGAAATTCTATGCATCTGTACGTTTGGATATTCGTAGAATTGGTCAAATCAAAGATGGCGACAATGTAATCGGTAACCGTACTCGTGTGAAGGTTGTTAAAAACAAAGTAGCTCCTCCGTTCAAGGTAGTTGAGTTCGATATCATGTATGGCGAAGGTATTTCTAAGGCTGGTGAAGTATTAGATTTAGCCGTTGACATGGAAGTGGTAAAAAAATCAGGTTCATGGTTCAGTTATGGTACTAACCGCTTAGGTCAAGGACGTGACGGCGTGAAAGATATGTTGAAAGACAATCCAGATTTGTTAGAAGAACTTGAAAACAAAATCAAGGAAAAAATCAAAGGTGACGAGAAAGCCTTGCTTGATACGCTAGAACCCAACATTGCTGATGACGGCGAATTAGAATAATTTAGGCTTTTAGCAAAAACTAGATAGTTTTTTGCATTAAAAAGGTGAAAATCAAATGATTTTCACCTTTTTTTTATTACTTTCAAAAGAAAATCTAAATCTGGCTTTGTAATACCCATAAGAATGTCTGAACACAAAAAACGTAGGAAAGTAGAAATTTGTCATAATTGTCATACATTATTAAGACCTGAAGATAATTTTTGTCCAAATTGTGGTCAAGAAAACCATGATTTAAAAGTGCCTATCGGTCACTTATTATTTGAAGTAATCGAAGGGTTTACTCATCTCGACACTAAATTATTCAATACACTACGGTCTATTTTTCTTTATCCGGGTAAAATCACGAAAGATTTTCTTGAAGGACGCAGAGGACGCTACATTCCTCCTATCCGTCTGTATTTTCTAGCTTCTGCTGTGTTCTTTTTGTTCTTAGGCATTATGGCTGACGAAGCTATTGAACAAGGACAAAATGGTTCTTTGAATGGCTTTGTGGATAAAGTATCTACTACTAAAAGTAAAGAAGAAAAAGAAAATAAGAAAAAACTAAAAGAGGCTTCTCAAAAGCTAAAAGCCATTAAATCATCAAACGATACAAATGGATTGTATGAAGCACAACAAGATTATGAAGAAATAAAAAGTGATATTGAGGATTTAAAAGAACAAACGAACGAAATAAAAAAACAAACGAATGGTTGGATAGATTTTGTGGATCTTGATGCTGGTGAAATTTTAGATGAAATGAACATTCAGGAAGATGATACATTAAGAAAATTAATCAAGAACCTGCCTGAAACAAAACAACGCCAAAGGCTGATTGCGATTCAGAAACAAATCGTTTTAGATAGTATTAATACCGAAGAACTAACCGATGTAAGTAATGAAATGAGTGAATATTTTACTGAAACTATCGGTACAAAAAATCAGCTAAAATATACCTTGAGGCTACATTCCTTGAAGAATAATGCTGAAATACCCATCCATTATTTTCAAGATACTATTATCACGATTAAAGGAAGTGATGGAAACCTTGAAAACAAAGCTTATAAAGAAAGGCTTCTCAAGATGTCTGATAGAGAATTGGATAGTTTACTTGTCATCAGAGAGAAAAAAGGACATGAGATGAACATCATGGGGCTAAAACCACTTGAAAGAGGCTTTTTAAGAAATGTTACCCATTATGAATTAGCCTTTGAAAACGATGCTGAAGAGGCTATCCGAGAAATTACTCATTTTGGTATAGGGGTATTTTCGGTAATGATGTTTATCCTAATGCCTATTGTAGCTTATTTATTAAAAGTCATTTATAGTACCCGCACCCATAGCTTTTTTACTTATCCTTTCAGGATTTTACGTTACTTATGGGATTGGATTTTGTATCTGATTCGATTCAGAAAAACAAGAAAATATCAAGGAATACCACGCATAAATGAAGGGCATACACGCTATTATTATGAACACCTTATCTTTTCGATACACATTCATAGTGTGATGTTTCTGATGATTGTTATTTTTGTAGGAGGTGGTATATTTTTAGGTTATTGGCGACAGGCCCTTACAGCTACGATGTTTGGCTTTGCTCTCTATTTTATAGTAGCCTTGAAAGTAGTTTACCGGCAAAGAGTAGTGAAAACTATTTTCAAATCGTTTATCTTATTTTTCTTATACATTATTTCATTCTTCACTATTCTGAGTATTACTGGCGCTATCAAATTTGCATTATCATAAAAAATTAAAAGGGTTGAGTATCAAAAACTCAACCCTTTTAATTTTTCTTTTCTCTTACTACCCGTACTTTAAAAGGTGGGTTGTCAGAGGCATCTAATAGTCCGTTTACAATATTTTTAAGCTTCGCAAACAAACTTTTGGGTTTGGTTGTATCACCAGTATCTCTATAATCATTTAAGACAAACTTGATTTTCAGTTTCCCTTTCGGGTTATCTATCACCACGTTTGTATGTTTCAATGGCATAAGTTCAATTGGGTCAATATCTTCGGCAAAAGATTTCACACAAAATGTACTTATTAATAAGAGGGTAAAGAGTATCTTTTTTTTCATAAGATTATATTTGAAGAGCTGAATAGTAAAACAAAAATACGAGTTGAAAACAATTTTACAAGACACTACGCAAAAAAGCCCGAAGAAAAATTACTTTTATCTTCGGGCTTTTCTTGGTTTTATACCTAGTTTTTAACTCTTACTCGGTTGAAATATTTATATAATTTCTGCATGGTCTTCTCTACCTCCTTATCCGTCTCTAGCATAATGCTAATGGTTTGAACGGCATGGATTACCGTACTGTGGTCTCTACCTCCAAAATGATAACCGATTGACTTTAAAGGTAAATTGGTAAATTCCTTCATCAAATACATGGCAATTTGTCGAGGGAAAACCGTTTCTTTCTTGCGGCTTTTACTTTTCAAATCCGACATATTTACATCAAAATGGCTTGTTACAGCATCCAAAATAGAATCTACTGTCACTTCTTTTTCATTATCTACTACAATATTCTTGAGCGTAGTCCTAGCCAAATCCATGTCTATTTCCTTACGGTTCAGCGAAGCATGTGCCATTAATGAAACGATAACGCCTTCCATTTCACGGACGTTGGTATCGATACTATGAGCCAAGTATTCTATTACCTTATCTTCAATATAAATGCCGTCAGCTTGTAACTTCTTCTGTAAAATAGCAATCCTTGTTTCAAAATCAGGCTGTTGCACATCGGCCGTCAATCCCCATTTAAAACGTGATAACAAACGATCTTGCATACCAGCTAATTCTCTAGGAGCCCTATCAGACGACATGATGATTTGTTTACCCGACTGATGTAAATGGTTGAAAATATGAAAGAACGATTCTTGTGTTTTTTCTTTCCCTGCCAAAAACTGCACATCATCAATAATCAAACAATCTACCTGCATATAAAAATTTGTAAATGCTTGTAGCGTATTATTTTTAATGGCATTGATAAACTGATTACAGAATTTTTCAGAAGTAACGTATAGCACAAACTTATTGGTCTGTGTATTTTTGATATAATTACCAATCGCTTGAATCAAGTGTGTTTTACCAAGCCCTACACTTCCATATATCATTAATGGATTGAAAGACGTAACACCGGGTCTCTGTGCTACGGCTAAGCCCGCCGAACGCCCCAAACGATTACAGTCTCCTTCTACGAAATTATCGAAGGTATAATGTTCATTTAAATAAGAATCTAATTCTAACGAATCCAAATCTTTTAATTGAAATGGACTTTCATACAAAGTAGGTTCTGGTTTACGCTGAGCAGGAACTGGAACTGTTGGTTTTTGATTCGGAATATTATAAGCGATGGGTGGGTTTTTCTTGTCTCCTTTATCAACGATAATCGAGTATTCAAGCATTCCGTTTTTCCCTAAGGTATAATCTATCGCCTTACGAAGTACATGGATATAGTTTTCCTCAAGCCATTCATAGAAAAATTGGCTTGGTACCTGTATAGAAAGAGTTTGATTACTTACATTCAGGGGTATAATAGGTTCAAACCAAGTTTTAAAACTTTGTTCGTTGATATCATTATGTATAATCTCAAGGCACTTTGACCAAACTTGCCTTGCTTGAAGTTGAGATGTTGAATGCATAGTAAGCTATATTGGCGGCTCTTAGAAAAAGCACTTTATTAAATATTTGATTTTCAAACGATTAGCTATCTAACTGAAAATCTATATTTGATTCCCTCAAAAGGATGGCAAAATTAGTGAATTTTCTTGGAGAGAAAAATCAATTTCGTTTCATTCTCACTTAAAATAAATATTAATTTAATATGGAAGCCTTACATCATGGTAAAGTACAATAACACCAGCATATTTGGTAACTTTCCTTGTTTTTTTGTTTTGAAAAGTCAAAATTCATAAATTTCGTTAACTTTGAAAAGTCAAATATTTCAGAAAATAATTATATGGCGAATAAACTTTTTAATGAATTTCATGCTCATACAAAACAGCAATGGAAACAACAGGCCGTCAAAGAATTAAAAGGTAAAAACTTCGACGAAACAATGATTTGGGATATCGACAAAAATATTCACATAGAACCTTACTATGCTTCTGAAGATATTGACTTTCAATCCACAAAACACATACAACAAGCTCAAAATCAAAGAGTTAACTTCAATTGGCAGTATCGGGAAATGGTTAGATATACATCAGAAAAAGAGACTAATTCATTGATACTCAAACTATTAAAATCGGGTGTTGATTCTTTTCTGATTGACTTAAGCGACGTGTTACTTTCTGATGTTGAAATTAAGAAATTGTTACACAATTTCAAACTATCTGACACACCCTTTTTTTTTAAAGTAGAAAATCAAGCATTAAATTTAGTAAATGAGTTACAAAAGGTTGCACCCTATCAATTAAAAGGGGGCATCGTCAATAATCCTTTTGAAAGATGGATGTATACGGGCAATTGGGAGGAAAATCACTGGAAAAACACCGCAGAACTTCTTAGAAAAGTACAAGATTCTCCTCAATTTAAAGCCCTTAATATATCTAGTCATCATTACCATAATGCTGGTGCAAATGCTGTTCAGGAGCTGGCTTTCTCGTTAGCTCAAGCTATTGAAGTGCTTGATAAGCTTAGTCAAGAAGGGGTAGCGATACAAGATATTCTTAAAAATATTGAATTTTCCGTATCTGTAGGCACCAATTATTTTGTTGAAATTGCCAAGCTCAGGGCATTAAAATTCTTATGGAAAAAAATAGTAATAGAAGGTTATGACATTGATGCGTCTTTGACTAACTCGACTTCGTTTCATTGTCAAACATCTTCCTATTATCATGCGTCAATCACCCCACAAACCAATTTGTTAAGAACTACTACCGAAGCCATGTCTGCCATTATCGGTGGGTGCGATGCCATCAGCATATTGCCTTTTGATAGCGAAGAAGAAGACGCTGACGATTTTGGCGATAGAATAGCACGCAACATTTCTATTATATTGAAAGAAGAAAGTTATTTTGATAAGGTAATTGACCCTTCGGCAGGTAGTTATTTCATTGAGGTACTTACCAAAGAAATAGCCGATGAAGCATTTAAGCTCCTAAAAGAGGTAGAAGAAATGGGTGGCATTATGGAAGCTTTCAAAAAAGGATTTATTCAAGAGCAAATCAGCCTTGAACACCTGAAAAAACAAGAGGATTTAGCACAGCATAAGTACATAATGGTGGGTGTAAATAAATTTAGGTTTGATGAAAAGCCCTTTCAAAAAAAGGCAACGAGTTCGCCTAATTATGATAGTGATTTAGTCTTACTCCCGAATTTACATCTATCAGCCATTTTTGAAGTATAGTAACGAAGCAAAGCCATGAGACCAAATCTATCAAAAATATCGTTGGAGAATCAAAGTCAGGATGAAGAAAAGACGAGTACTATTTCTACGCAGAAGTGGCGGTCGTCAGAAGGTATTTTTATCAAACCTTACTTTGATGCTGAAGATGTGAAAGAGGCCGAACACCTTGGTTTTGGCGCAGGCTTATCTCCTTTTTTGAGAGGGCCGTATGCTACGATGTACACTCAACAACCTTGGACAATCCGCCAATATGCTGGTTTTTCTACGGCTGAGGAATCAAATGCTTTCTATCGCAAGAATTTAGCAGCAGGACAAAAAGGGCTATCTGTAGCTTTTGATTTAGCTACTCACCGTGGCTATGATTCAGACCATCCAAGAGTGACGGGGGATGTCGGCAAAGCTGGTGTAGCCATCGATTCTGTGGAAGATATGAAAATACTCTTCAATCAGATTCCCTTAGACGAAATGTCTGTTTCGATGACCATGAACGGGGCTGTTTTACCGATTATGGCATTTTATATCGTAGCGGCCGAAGAACAAGGCGTATCGCCAGAAAAACTGTCTGGCACTATTCAGAATGACATTTTAAAGGAATTTATGGTGCGGAATACCTACATTTATCCGCCTATTCCTTCTATGCGTATCATTGCCGATATTTTTGCTTATACCGCTAAAAATATGCCTAAATTCAACTCTATCTCTATATCCGGCTATCATATGCAAGAGGCTGGTGCTACGGCAGATTTAGAATTGGCTTATACCTTAGCAGATGGACTAGAATATTTAAAAACTGGCATCCAAGCGGGCTTAGACATTGACAATTTTGCCCCAAGATTATCGTTCTTTTGGGCGATAGGCATGAATCATTTTATGGAAATCGCTAAAATGCGTGCTGGCAGACTGCTGTGGGCAAAAATAGTCAAGAAATTTAATCCTAAGAATGATAAATCTTTGATGCTCAGAACACACTGCCAAACCTCTGGTTGGTCGCTTACTGAGCAAGACCCTTTCAATAATGTAGCACGTACTTGTATTGAAGCCATGGCAGCCACGTTGGGGCATACACAAAGTTTGCATACTAATTCACTAGACGAAGCCATCGCATTGCCGACTGATTTCTCAGCAAGAATAGCCCGTAATACGCAGTTATACATTCAACAAGAAACCAATATTACGAAAGTAATAGACCCTTGGGGAGGTTCTTATTATGTTGAATACCTCACGCAAGAGTTGGCTCAAAAAGCTTGGAAACTTATTGAAGAGGTAGAGGAATTGGGCGGGATGGCCAAAGCCATTGAAACGGGCTTACCCAAAATGAGGATTGAAGAAGCCGCCGCTAGAAAGCAAGCAAGGATTGACGCAGGAAAGGATGTTATTGTGGGTGTGAATCGTTTTAAAATTGAAACAGAAACCAAACTGGAAGTAAGAGATGTAGATAATCAGGCGGTGAGGCTTTCACAAATTGAAAGGTTAAACCAGATTAAAGCCACCAGAAATACCTTAGCTGTTAAGGATGCCTTAGAAAAATTAACTGATTCGGCTAAAACTGGAGAGGGAAATTTATTACAATTAGCTATCGAAGCGGCTCGTTTAAGGGCGACATTAGGGGAAATTTCAGATGCGTTAGAAGTAGTATTTAGCAGACATAAAGCCATTATTCGCTCTATTTCAGGAGTATATTCAGCAGAAGTGACAGACGACGAAAACTTTAGAATAGCCAGAGAAATGGCCAACGAATTTGCCAAGATGGATGGCAGGCGACCAAGAATAATGGTGGCTAAAATGGGACAGGATGGGCATGACCGTGGGGCAAAAGTAATAGCAACTAGTTTTGCCGACCTTGGTTTTGATGTAGATATTACGCCACTTTTTCAAACGCCTGAGGAAGTAGCCAAACAAGCCATCGAGAACGATGTGCATATTGTAGGCGCTTCTAGCTTAGCAGCAGGCCATAAAACGCTGATTCCTGCCTTGATTGAAGCATTGAAAAAATATGGCCGTGAAGATATAATGGTGATTGCGGGTGGCGTAATTCCTGCTCAGGATTATCAATTCTTGTATGATGCTGGCGTATCTGGCGTTTTTGGCCCTGGTACGGTTATCTCTATTGCTGCTCAGAAAATCTTGAAAGATTTAATGGAGGGCTAATCACCCTCCTACTTTTTTAGCTTTATATCCTGACGTAGTCAAGAATGTTAATATCTTGTCTCTAAAATCTCCCTGTATCAAAATCTCGCCGTCTTTGGCAGAACCTCCACAGCCACAAAGGTTCTTGAGTTTTTTAGATAATACTTCTAGGTCATCATCTTTGCCAACAAAGCCCGAAATTAGCGTTACTTGTTTTCCAGCACGTGCTTTTTTGTCTAACTGGACTTTTAGATTTTGCTGATTGGGTGCTAAAGTTTCAACTTCTGCATCATTTTCAAAGGCAAAATCAAAATCTGGATTGGTAGAAAATACTACTCCAACTGGTATTTTTTTATTTTTAGACATAACCAATTACTTTTAAAGCTTTGGGTTTCAACGTAATTTTCAACACATTAGTAGATAACTGCAAGGGTTCTCCGTCATAATGAATCAATAAATTTTCATCTGCCTTCAAGATAAATTCTGTGTCAGATGCCGTTTCAATATACCTTGAGTTCGGTAGCGTTCCTCTGAATAAACGTACACCAATGATTGGCGCAGCACCAAAAGGAAAGGGTTTTAAAACAACCATTTCAATTAAACCATCATCAATTTTAGATTTTGGCGAAATCAAAGCATTATTACCATATTGAGTTGCATTGGCAAAAGTAACCGAAAAAGCATTTTTAATGGCTGTACTTTCTTTCGATTCTAAATGATACGATTCAGCTTTGTATGTTCTAAAGGATTTCAAAGACATCTTTGCATAGGTCTTTAGCCCACGCGAATCTTGCTGCGCAAATTCATTGGCTACATACGCATCAAAGCCTACTCCTGCCGTACAAAAAAAAGGAATCTCATTCAAAAAGCATACATCTATGGCAGACAAATGGGCTGAAAGAGCAAAATTAATAGCCTTTTCTATCTTTAATGGAATTTTTAAATGCCTAGCCAAACCATTACCTGAACCAATCGGTACAATACCTAAAGCCGTATGCGAGCCTACCAAGCCACGTGCTACTTCGTTTACAGTGCCATCTCCACCAACAGCTATTACTTTAACAATTCCTTCTTTAACTGCTTGTTGGGCAATTTCAGTAGCATGCCCACTATAGTCAGTAAAAAACAACTTTGTATTTGCCTGTTTTCCTACTAAACTAGTAATCTTATTTTTTTGTGCGGGCGTAGTAGTCCCCGACTTAGGATTCATCACAAACCAAACCATATCAGCTAAAAAAGATAAACATCAATATTATCATAATGATGAATGATAAATACATCATTCCGTCAACTAAATAATAATCTTTGTATTTTTCGTAAAATTCTTTGAATTTCATAAGGAAGCAAACTCTTCATCAAGAGTGTTTAAACATATGCTTATATTTGAATATCATTTTAATATCTATTCAAATTTACACAAAAATTAAGGGATGAAAAAATTACTCTTACTTTCATTAACATTCATATCACTGAATGTGTTCGCTCAGACGGGCAAAGACAAGGAAATAATCTTAAACATTTTGGATGCTCAGACAAAAGCATGGAACAATGGCGATGTTGAAAACTTCATGCATGGCTACTGGGTTTCAGATTCATTAATGTACATCGGCAAAAGTGGCGTTAAATATGGCTACAAAGCAACCTTAGAAAGTTACCGTAAAAACTACCCCGATAAAGCCACGATGGGGCAATTGAAATTTGATATTATCAAGGTGAATTTTATTGCGAAAGATGCCTGTTTTGTAGTAGGAAAATGGCATTTAACTCGCCCTGAAAAAGGAGATATTGGCGGACATTATACCTTGCTTTGGCGCAAGATAAAAGGAGAATGGGTAATTGTTGCTGATCATTCATCTTAAAAGCTATGAGCTTTGAGCAATGAGCTTAAAGCATTTAAGGCTTATAATTTGAAAGGCTATCACGATGGCGGACTGTTTACCAATCACTATTTACCAATTACTATTTACTAATTATCAATCACTATTTCTATACGCAATTACCTATTCAAATGACCTATCATTTAATATTGGAGATAATTTGTCGTAATTTTGCCTTTGAAGCTGTTTAAACTTTCCTTTTCGGGTTAAATTAAGTCTTTTAGAATAGCTTGTTCCAAAATTTACTCAACGTAGCGATGCTATGCTTCCTAAA
>NZ_JBWKYN010000161.1:0-13922 GCF_059423785.1 Arcicella sp. GW458-12-2-14-TSB2
TATGAATTTGACTTAGAAGTAACAAATAAAGTATTTGATGTATTGAAAGAAAACAGAGTGCTGATAGGGATAGAACTAAAAAATCATGAGAAAATATATGTTGGTGTCATTAAAATATCAAGGGAGAAATCAATGAAAGTTCATTTGATTAATAAAGCTTGTGAATGGTTAAATGAAGAAACATTTTTATACAATGAATTGAGGGCTATTTATTTTGAGGATGACTACTTATATTCTTTAAATCTTTATATTCATTCTATGGAGCAAAATCATTAAGAATCAATACCATAATGTATCTTATACTTTTTGAAAAAGTACTTTAAACGTTCATATTTTCCTGTACAAAAGTCACCAGTTTTAACTAATTTTGAGGTTTTTTTATACTGTATCTGGTCGTAGGCTTCCCTTCGACCGTAAATGAAGAAGAGCATTACGCTCGTATCTATTAGTGAATGGGTGGTTTACTTCAATAACTACTATTACTTGAGCCAGACGCTCTTTGGTATTGTAGGTCGTAGGAGAACTTATGACTAGAGGAGGCTGATACTTTTATCCTTA
The DNA here is from genome assembly GCF_059423785.1 of Arcicella sp. GW458-12-2-14-TSB2. Taxonomy (NCBI): domain Bacteria; kingdom Pseudomonadati; phylum Bacteroidota; class Cytophagia; order Cytophagales; family Flectobacillaceae; genus Arcicella; species Arcicella sp. GW458-12-2-14-TSB2. Next base: position 559 of record NZ_JBWKYN010000161.1, read on the forward strand.
CAATATTATTGAAACTATTTTTCTTACCAATAAAATTTATAAATTAATAAGATTAATTTTAAACACTATTTAAACTACCACCAATTTTTAAATACCTTTATGTACACAAAATTCACACAAATTGCTTTAATTGTTTTATTATTTATTGCGATCTCTTGTTCTACGAATAGCGATTTAGTACCCGAACTGAATATCGTTGGCACATGGCGATTCCAAAGCGCTACAGGCTCTGCTACTGTTGGTATTCAAAATAAAGACTTAAAATATGACTTAGAAGTTAGTAATAATGGGGTAAGTCAGAAAATCAAAAAAACACTCACTTGGGTTTTCAACGAAAATGGCACTGGTACACAGGATGGAGCTAGTATCACCTATAAAGTCTCAGGCAATACGTTAACTATTACAAAAAATACGAAGACATTTAGTGTAAATATTAACTTAAAAGATGGACAATTAGACATCACAGAAGATGAAGTAGGGATAAAATCCATTATTGATGATTTTAATGCAAGCCTATCAGGCAACAAAATCACAAAGTATAATAGAACGTCCAATTATAAATCATTAAAAGAAATATTAAGTACCAATGGTACACCTGATTGTTTGGTAAAGACTTATACTTCCAAAGATGAAAATTTTGAAACAACGTCTGAATATTTCTATAATGATGAAAATAAAGTGATAGCTATAACTTCCAAAAGCTATAGTCTAACTTTTGGTAATGAAACTATATCAAATTACACATATGAAGAGACTGAATCTAACATAGGTTCAGATGTTAAACCATATATTACAAAGTTTAACAATGGCATAATTGCTGAAAAAATCTTTTGTGATAAGAATAAAAGAATAAATAGAAGAGAATCTTTTTCTTCATCTCCAGAAGATAAATATCCAGTATTTATTGATTATGAAGAATATGATATTATTGGAAACAATACTAGAACAAGCACTTATTTGTATGATGGTTTAACGGGAGAAAAATATAATTATTTTTTGATTTATGATGTAGAATACTCGAATGGAAATTTATCAAAGTTGTATAGCACAAAATATAATTCGTCAAAATATTTGGTATCTGAAATAGTAGATTGGACATCTAATCCTGCCAAAACAAAAATAGTTTATTTATACAATTATGGTAATCTAAGTTTTAACGATAATAACAAATATCATCCTTCTAAGAGCATCTATTACGATCAAACGGGTAAAATAAGCTATGAAACTAATATTAAATATACCTTTAATGACAAAGGATATATTTTGGCTAGTGAAGCTATCACTACAAATGGTAAAAAAAGTACTGTAGCGTATACGTATATGTGTAAATAGCAAAAAATATCTTTTGAATTAGACTGCATCTTGTCATAGACTTTCTTACGACCATAAATGAAGAAGAGCATCACGCTTGCATCTATGTGTGAACAGGGTGTTTACTTCAATAACTACTATTACTTGAGCGTAACGCTCTTTGGTATTGTAGGTCGTAGGAGAACCTACGACCAGAAGAGTTGATGAAGGGGTTTAAACTAATTATACCCTAATCAAAAGTTCGCCCAGAGGGCTTCTGCGATACTCGTCACTCGGCAAAGCCAAGCGACTGCGGAGTAAAAGTCAATATAATCACCATTCACTAACTCACTAAACAAAAAAAGACCCCACAAAGTGAAGCCTTTTTAAATACGAATCAAAAACCCGTTAAGGGATAATGTGTTTAATGGTTAAGTGATTTTGTAATATAAATACTGTTTATACAATGACTAAGCAATGACAACTACAAACCTAAAGCTCACATCTCATCACTCACAACTCACAGCTTATAATGTACTTCTGATAAAGCACGCAATACTGCCGCACTTTTTTCAGCGGTGATGTCTCTTTGTGGGTTCGCTAGCATTTCGTAGCCTACCATAAATTTCTTGACCGTTGCCGAACGTAAAAGCGGAGGATAAAATACAAAATGCCAATGCCATTCGTCATGCGCTTCGCCATCGGTTGGGGCTTGGTGTACACCAGCCGAGTAGGGGAAGGAGGTCTCAAAAAGATTGTCGTAACGTACTGTCAACCTTTTGTAGGCATTTGCAAAAGCGTCTTTTTCCGCATCGGTCATATCCGAGATTCTTGCCATTTTACGCTTCGGAACAATCATGGTCTCAAACGGCCAGACTGCCCAATAAGGTACGAGGGCCACAAAATGCTCGTTTTCAAATAATACTCTTTCTTGTTTTACTAACTCTTTTTCTAGATAGTCTGCTAACAAAGAGCGTTGGTTTTTCTGCCAGTATTTCAGTTGGGCGATTTGCTTTTTCATGGGTTCATCTGGAATCGATGACGATGCCCAAATTTGTCCATGTGGGTGTGGGTTTGAACAGCCCATCACAAAACCTTTGTTCTCGAAAATCTGAACGTAGTTAATAAAGTCTTTTCCGCCAAGGGTTAGGTATTCATCTACCCATGCATCCACTACTTTTCTGATGGCCGTTTCTTCCATTTCTGGTACGGTCAGGTCGTGGCGAGGGGAGAAGCAAATTACTCTGCCCAATCCTCTTTCGGTCTCCGCTCTGAACAATTCGTCTTCTTCAAAACTATGCTGAGGGGTGTCTTCTAACAAAGCCGCAAAGTCGTTATTGAAAATATAAACGTCTTGATAATCAGGGTTTACTTCGCCATTCATCCGAGTGTTTGTCGGACACAGATAGCAGGTTTCGTCGTAAGCAGGACGGTCGTCGCCAGCTACTTTTTCTACCTGCCCTTGCCACGGACGTTTGGCACGATGTGGCGATACCAATACCCAACTGTCTGTCAGTGGGTTATATCTTCTATGTGGATGTTCTTCAAAAATTGAGTTCATATTTATGCTTTGAGCTGTAAGCTATGAGCTTTAAGCTTTTTTGTTTTTGCTTTCGGATGTCGGTCGTCGATTTTAAAAAATCTGCGTAAATCAGCGGATAAAATCTCTGTGAATCTGCGGGTAAAAGCTTTTTAATCTATTGCTTTTTTACCCGCTGATTTGATTCGCTGATTTTAGAGATTTTTTATAATTCCATAATCCAAAAAATCTTCAATCTTGTATTTTAATCTTACATCCTAAAGTCTTATAGTCTTTAGTCTTGTGTCTAACGTCTTACCTCTAAATCACTTCCGTTCCATTCGTCAAAGCCACCTCGTAAGTCACTAAATCTTTTTGGTATTTAGCTTGATACGCTCTTTTGATTCTTTGTAAAAATGCTGCTGCATTGCTTTTTTCAACGATGTTTACAGTGCAACCACCAAAACCTCCACCCATCATTCTTGAGCCTACTACGGCACTATCCTCGCGAGTTTCGTCCACTAAAAAGTCTAGCTCCTCGCACGATACAGCATAATTATGTTGCAGACCATCGTGGGTTTCGTACATTTTTTTACCAAAAGTCGCCAAATCGTTTTGTTCCAAGGCTTCGCACGCCACTACTACGCGGTCAATTTCGCCCACCACATATACACAACGTTTATACACATTTTCAGAAAGACTATCTTTGGCATTTTCTACCATTGTAAGCGACAGGTCTCTAAAGCTTTTTACGGCTGGATAAATACCTCCTAAAATCCTCAGCCCTTCTTCGCATTCCAATCTACGGGTATTATATTCAGAATCACCCAAAGAGTGTTTAACCCCAGAATTGCAAAGAATAATAGTATGGTTGGGTAACGACAACGGAAAATGTTGGTAGTCAAGACTTCTACAATCCAAACGAATTACCGCATCTTTTTTACCAAACATCGAAGCAAACTGGTCCATGATACCACAGTTTACGCCTACAAAATTATTTTCGGCAGCCTTCCCGATTTTTACCATTTGCATGGTTGCTAAACCTAAACCATAGATTTCGTTCAAGGCAAAAGCCAAGCCCGTTTCTACAGCAGCCGACGACGATACGCCAGCCCCCAAAGGAATATCTCCACCAAAAACTAAATCAAAACCCTTGATAGTCTGTCCAGCTTTTTGGATTTCATCCACCACGCCAATCAAGTAATTTGCCCAACTGCTAGTAGATTTCTGAATGTCGCTAATACTGAAAGTATCGCTACTTTCTAAATCGTAGGCATATACATTACAGGTGTCATCCTGACGAGGGGCAATGGCAAAATAAATGGCTTTATCGATAGCCGCAGGCAACACAAAACCATCATTATAATCGGTATGTTCGCCGATAAGGTTGATGCGTCCTGGCGCACGAACCACTAGGGAAGCTTGTTTTGAAAATTGTTCTTGAAATTTGGCAATAATATTTTCTGGGTACATCTCTGAGCGTAAAATTAAATTTTAAATCAAAGGACGATATTTTTTAGAAATACTCATTGCCATCATCTACGCTAGACAATGAAATTAATTGAAAAAGTACCATAAAACCTATTAGAAAGGCATTACAAACATTTGCGCAAATTTTGCACAAACTTCAAAAATCTCCCTAATTTTACAAATCCAATCTCAAAGATGTATCATGCAGAAAAGTCAGGTTACTATTAAACATATTGCTCAAGAATTAGGCATTGCTATTTCTACGGTATCGAGGGCATTGCAGAATCATCCAAGAATTGGGCTTAAAACCAAAGAGCAGGTTTTTGAAGTAGCCAAACGGCTAAACTATGTGCCAAATCCTGCGGCAATATTATTGAGGAAAAACAAAACCTATACTGTCGGCGTAGTGTTTCCGCATTTGCAGGAGGAGTTTTTTTCGCAGGCCATTACGGGTATCGAAGATGTTATTAGTGAAAAAGGGTATAACGTAGTAATCAGCCAGTCGAGGGATAAATTAGCGCGCGAAAACAGGGCGATAAAATCGTTTATCAGTAGTAGGGTAGATGGCGTAATAGCCTCTATTTCAGCCGAGACTACGCAGTATTATTCTTTCAAGGAACTAGAAAATTATGGTATTCCTTTGGTGTTTTTTGATAGAGTACCCAAAGACGTAGCTGTTAATAAAGTAAGGGGCAACATCCTAGAAGCCGCTTTTGAAGCCACGTCTTTTTTAGCCAACAAAGGCATCACTAAAATTGCTATTCTGAATGGGCCATCAAATCTGGAGATTTCAAATGAACGCTTAGAGGGTTATTGGAAAGCCCTAAAATCTTTAGGACTGCCCATTGTTCAGGCTTATATCAAATCTACAGATTTGAGCAAAGAAGATACCTTTAAGAAAATGGAGGAATTGATGGCTTTACAAGAAAAACCAGAGGCAGTTTTATGTTTCAACGACTATGTAGCCCTGTATGCCATGCAAAGCTGTCGGCAAAATGGCATTGTACCCAATAGTGATATTCATTTTGTAAGTTTTGCTAATTTGCCTATTACGGCATATTTAGATAACCCACCGTTGGCATCGGTAGAACAATTTGCCTACAAAATGGGCGAGCAAGCGGCGTTGTTGCTATTAAAGATAATAGATGCCAAACCAGCAGAAAAACTAATGCCTGAAGAGATTATTATTGATACGGAGTTGGTGGTGCATTAGGGGCTTTCGGCTGTCGGTCGTCGGGTTTCGGTCTTCGGCTTTCGGATTTCAGCTAGGCAGTCACTAGTCAAAGACGAACGACTGCGGGAGAAGCATGCTAATTTTTAAAAATCTCCATAAATCAGCGTATCAAATCAGTGAAAATCTGCGGGTAAAACCAATAAACCACCATAAATGATGAAAAAGAAAATACTAAAAATTATTGTGTTAATAGTATTAACGATGTGGGGTTTCTATACATTAGGAAGTCTATTTGCTCCTGGGTCATATCCGAATGCGGAAGTTTACGAAATAGAAATGAGTGATTCATTGTTGATTGAGCGTATCAAAAAGTTTAAAATAAATAATCCTTCTTATGATATTCCCTCAGCAACTGGATTAACGGATGATGTTTTAGGACAAGAAGACAAGTGGATTATGTGTTACTTTTATTATCAGAAAGAAAATCAAATTGTTCAAACATGGGTAAGAAAGTTTAATAATACAAGTTGTCAATTTGCAATTGTAAGCATTAATGATGGCATGGAGATAGGAAAATGGAAAGATTTAAATCATGACTATGGCTTTTTTGAGACTATCAAAGAACGAGATAAATTTGAAGAAAGAATCTTAAAACCTTTGAAGGTAAATTTTAAAAGAACTTCTATTTTTTAATTTTTCTATGGGTGACGGCTTTCGGTCGTCGGCTGTCGGATTTTAGCTAGGCAGTCGCTTGTCAAATACGAGCGACTGCGGGAGGATGAAAAATAAAGTTCAGACAACCACAAAGCGAGCGTAATCCCGAAGGGATAACAGGATTATAGAAAAATAATGCGTGAAAAGTCATCCAATAGCTCTTAATAGCAGGCATTAAAAAGGGTTTTCAAACTTTGCTTACATTTAGGTTTGTCGCCAATAATTTTATATATAACTTGACATTCTGAATCGGTAAAAAACACTAGTATTAAGGTCGTTTTCTTGGTCTATGGTTTTAATCATTCCCAAACAAATTTTAAATAACAGTTTTACAAATTTAGCATTATGAAAAATATATTTTTTGGTTTCATCCTATCTATTTTGTTTAGTATCCCATCTATACATGGACAAAAAAAACAGCCATTATTTGTGTTGGATTTAGCTTCCTCCAAGTACTTCAAAGGCTTATTCACACCCCATCAATTTAATATTTTTGAAGATAAACTGTTAGCATTTAACCTACAAAAACAATGGGCTATTTATAATTATTCAACCAAAAAAGAAAGCATTGACTATACGCAAACAATAAAAAGTCAGATATATCAGAATTTTAATGTCATAAATACTACAGCAGGGAGTATTGTTTATGGCTATTCCGATATTTATTTTCTTGATAAAAAAAAGAGATTGAAAAGTTCTTTAAAATTTAAAACTAATGTTGACTATCATGTCTTATTATACGGAAAATACTCCTTACTTGTGGTACCTGGAATGGATGAATACATTGTTTATGATGCCAATAAGCGTTTATACAGTAGAAAGATTGATGTAAGTTATACTCAAAGTTCTTATCGTGAAACAAAAAATTTACTTTCAATGGTAACGGACTCACCAGAAGGACTCACAGAGTATCGTTATGATACGTTAACCAATACGCTGGTAAAATCATATTATTTATATGATGATGAAAACGAAGGATATGAAAAAAGCTATTTAGCTTATTCAAATGATAAATACGTGTATTGTTTTGAAGATGAGTTTACTAAATTAAGCGTTAAAAAAAGAAAAGCTCAATATGAACGCCTTGAAAATGTAATGACAATTCAATTAAAAGATTATTTCACCAATCTCAAGACTAATCCATTAGATTTCACAGAAGGGGAACCAAACTTTAAAATTGTTGAAATCAATGGGCGATTACATCTTGTATATTTAGTAAATAAGAAACTCTACTGTTATGTGTTGGATATACCAAACTAAAGCTTTCTTGTTTTCAGGCATCTGTCTTTAGATGTCAGCCTTTGGTATTCTGAAAAAAAGCTCCCAAAATAAACGCATAAAAATAAAATCCATACAAAACACCAAACGAGCGTAATCTTGAAGGGATGACATGATTATAGAAAAACAACATGTTTTTTAAACGAAACCCCGACGGGGTGACATAAACGCAGAATTACAATTTGTTTCCTTATTCAAAGTTCGCCCAGAGGGCTTCTGTGGATAGTAGTCACTCGGCTAAAGCCAAGCGACTACACATCCCTATCGCCTACAACTGAAATCCGATATCCGAAGACCGACAGCCGAAAGCAAAATCACCATTTCCGAAGCACAAACTGCGTAGGTTTTTGTCTCGACAGCATCAATAAAATACTTTCGTAAGTAAGAGCCTCTAACAATTTGGTCGCCCTATAGGCAGAAATATTCACCAGTTTAGCATATTCCTTAGCCGTAATTTTAGTATTCTTTTTCAAGTAAGTAATCAAATACTTTACGTTGGGTTGTTCCAATATTTGCTTGTTGATGTCCTTATCCGCCTTAATCATCACTTGTGTCATCTCCTTTGTTACGGGCGTAGTCTCATCATTTGCCCGAACATATACTGTACGATGCTCGTGTTCGTCTATTGATTCATGCGGTTTATTGACTGCCTCAGTAATATTCACAATCATAATATTGTGTTTGCCTTCCACCTTTACCGACGAATACACAATATCAATAGGAGGGACTACTAGCTCGCTGGCAGCATAGATTACTTTCGTCATTTCTTCTATTTCCGAACAGCCTTTTATCGACTTATCGTCATTTACACCAATAATCAACTGTCCGCCAGAAGTGTTGGCAAAGGCTGCCAAGGTGCGTGCTATTTTATAAGGACTATCTATTCTACTTTTAAATTCTAATGTGGTAGATTCTTTTTGTTTTAGTATTTCAAATAATTGTTTTTCTGTCATTCGTTTCGCTTATGAGTAAATAATGAACAATTTCGGTAATTTTGGATTATACTTCATACGTTATTAACAATATTTTGAAAACACAAGATTCCGACATTCCTTTAAAGGCATATCTATACCTCCTGTTGGGCGTTTTTTGTATCGCTTGGTCTGCTATTTTTGTCAAAATGGCCGATGCCCCAGCCCTTACTTCTGGGTTTTATCGTTACTTTTTTTGCTTTATTGGTCTGGTGCCAATTTGGCTATACAAAGGCATCAAAATCCCTGATGCGAACACTGCCATTTTAATAACCATCGCAGGCTTGTTGTTCGTAGCCGACATGAGCCTCTGGAATCTCTCTATCCTCCGCACTTCTGCGTCGGTTTCTACTTTATTGGCTAACAATGCTTCGGTATTTGTTGGTTTAGGAACATTGCTTTTTTTTAAACAAAAACTGCCTAAAATATACTGGCTTGGGCTAGCTGTGGCTATGGTAGGGGTTTTTCTGGTAGCGGGCAAAGATATTTTGCAAAATCCTAGTGTGGGGTTGGGGCATTTTATGGCTATAGGTGCCGCTGTATTTTATGCAGGGTATATGCTCATTACCCAACGCATCAGAGGGAAGGTCGATACCGTTAATTTTATGGCATGGTCGTTAATAGCCTGTTTGATTTTCTCGTTTCTTACCTGTTGGCAACAGGATTTAGAAATGACACATTTCAATCAAACTACATGGATAGCCTTTGTGGGTTCGGGTTTAATCTGCCATTTGGCGGGGTGGCTTTCTATAAATTATGCGTTGGGCTTTATTCCAGCCGCCATCGTGTCGCCTACCTTACTCATTCAGCCAGTACTTACGTCGATTATTTCTTTTTTCCTGTTGGGCGAAATCCTAAGAACCGAACAAATTATTGGTGGATTGATTGTATTATGTGGTATTTATTTGGTTAATAAAAAGAGCTGACTTTGTAGCCTTTGTATCAATAAATGAATCATCCTTTTAGTAAGTTCATCTTCATTTTCTAAGAAACGTTGGTACTCATCCAAGGTAAAATGCCCTGCAATTACACCTTCCAGATAATGCTTGAACTTCATGTCTTTTCTGATTGTCTGGTCGATATATAGCAGCTTGTCTTTATCAGCTAATTTAAAGAATCCGCCTTTGCGTTGATGACAATATTGTATGAAAATCTGAACCAATAAGTCGTTCTGTAATTTCAGGATAGGTCTTAATACCTCATTCTGAAATTTTTCAACTTCACCATTCGCCTCAACTTCAAATGTAATAATAGGTCTTAGTTTTGGTAATTCTTGCTCTCTATACATATAATAATCTTATTACTTAACCTCTTCAAAGGAGGAGAAGGTTTGTTTTCTATGGCTCTTTACTCGCGGAGGTATTGCCTATCAAGTACTTTTAAGTAAACAGTATTGATTTGAAAATGTTTTAATCCTTTCGCTTAGTATATTGCGTTGCACATCAAGAAGAGTAAAATAAGCTAAAGGAAGGTAAAATAGAAGAAATGATTTAATTTTAACAAAACAAAAAAATCGCCTTTGTTGGAGATAATCCAACAGGGGGGAATGACACCTATAAGACCATTCAATTTTTTGCCATGAAAAAAACAATAGTTATTCTTTTACTATCTTACTCTTTTTGTCAAGGACAATTAGATAAGAACAGATATTTTGAAAGTTTTAATGGGAATTTTTCAAATAAATCAAATTTTTGTGAGGCGTTGCTTAAAAGTTTTACCAGTGATTTCCAAGGTGTAAAGGTTATTGATTTTAAGACAATAGAAAAATTACCCCCAGTTTCTATTAAAGGTATTGGAAAAGTAGAAGTTTATCAAATTAATTTATCTGATAAACTTCCCTCAGTTATTCCTAAAAGATGCTATATTATTACCAATAAAAATAAAGCATCCCTATTATGGATAGAAACCTTGCAAATGATTAAGGTAAAGAAGACAGATAAAGAAGGTTTTATAGGAGGGCTACACAAGGTGAAAAGTAGAGGATATTTCATTATATACAAGGCTGATAATAAAGAGTTAACGCCCATTTTAGATACTTCCTCAGATAGATTTTGCTCTGACGGAATACCCATCTACAACAATAGTACAGACTGCATAAGTTATTCTCCTTTTTTATTTCGATTATCTCAAGAAGATATTAATAAAGATGAATTGTTAGACATTTGCTTTACGGGGCAAATAAATCAATATTGTGAAGGTTTAGAGTATGGATTAGGCAAAAATGATATTTTACCCAAGAAACGCGAGAGCGTTAAAATAGTATTTTTAATAGATAAGGTAAATCAAAATTCTTGGTATTTGAAAAGCGATTTAATATGTAAAAAACTAAAAAAATCCTCAATTTGAGAGCCGTCTCTAGTGTTAGGTTATTTCGCCTTTTTGCAATGTAACATTGCAGTATACATTGACGTAGTAAAAAACACTACGCCAAGCGAGGGGTGGTGCATTGCTGTAGCCCACCTTCTTGGAGATAATTCCAACAAAGGCGGAATTCTCCCCTCGCAGGCATATTGGTCTTTATTAATTCAGCCCTACTTCAAACTTCATCCCAAAGGTTTTCTAAGGTGTAGCCACTGCCCTCTAAGCACCAAAAATCACCCTTAATATATCGATAATGTTGATCTAATTTATTAATTTTCTCCATTTCTAAAGGTGTAAGTTCAATATCAGCGGCTTCAATATTTTCTTTTAACCTTTGTGGATTTACGGATTTTGGAATGACCGATGTGCCTCTATTGATTGCCCAAGCGAGCATAATTTGTGCGGGTGTATTTCCTTTCTCTTGGGCAATATCTATAATTGTTTTATTTTCAAACAACTTGGGTTCACCTGCTGTAATCCTATTGATGGGTCTATCTGACGAACCAAGAGGGCAAAAACCAGTGAGGATGATGTTGTTGGCATTGGCAAAATCTACAATTTTATTTTGTTGAAGAAATGGATGTAGTTCTAATTGTAGGGCTTCTGGACAAACACCAGTTTCATGGATTAATTCATTGATTTTTTTAATGCTAAAATTTGAAACACCGATATGCTTGGTCAAATTATTTTCTTTTAAAGCAATCATCCCCTGCCAAGTTTCCACCAAAGGAATGTGCTTCAAGTCAACCATTTCACTTCCATCTTTTGGATAATTTACGCTGTTTAAGAGTGCCACTGGCCAATGAATTAAGTATAAATCTAAATATTCGAGTTTTAGACTGTCCAATGTTATTTCAATAGTTGGTTGAATATCAACTATTTTATGGCGATTATTCCATAGTTTTGAGGTAATCCAAAGCTCATTTCTGGTTACCTCTTTATTATTGATAGCATCTGAAATTGCCTGCCCTATTTCGTGTTCATTACCATAGATTAAGGCACAATCAAAATGGCGATAACCAATTTCTATGGCTTTTCTAACGGTTTGATAAATCTCACCTTTGGCTGATTTCCAAGTGCCTAAACCCAACATTGGAATGCTGTCATTATTACTAAATTGAAGATATTTCATGATTTTTTGTTATCAATTTGATTGTTTTGTATATACAGTTTTCAGTAGGCTTACCAAACGATAAATCACTCACCCTTTACGTATTTCCTCCAATTATGTTGTTCTTTGAATCCAAGCACTTCTCGGATTTTTCGATTAGAAAATAAGGCTTCGTGTTCGCCTAATTCACGAGTAACTGGTACGTTGGGGAAAAACTTTTCGACTAATTCTTTACTTGGAATAATGGCACCGTTGTGGTCATTTCCAGCATTGAAAATCTGAAACCCAAGTCCGTCTTTCTGTAAACATAAATTTACAATTTGTCCTAAGTCACGGGCATCTATATAACAAAAAGCATTTCTGCGACGAACTTCAGGATTTTTAAAATAATGCGGGAATAGTTCAGCATATTCATGAGGTTCAATCACATTTCCAATTCGGAGTGCATAAATATCAAGGCCTGAACGACGCTGGAAACTCTGTGCCGTTTTTTCATTCACAACCTTTGATAATCCGTAACTATCCATAGGGTCCACATCATAATCCTCTTCAAGCGGTAATGATTTCGGGTCAGTTTGTCCATCTGAAAAACAGATTCCATAAGTGGTTTCCGAAGAAGCAATAATAATCTTTTTAATACCCAGTTTAACGGCTGCTTCAATCACATTATACGTCCCTATTGTGTTCACTCGAAAGGTTTCATTATCTGGTTTAATCAAAATTCTGGGAACTGCGGCAAAATGTACTACGGCATCAAATTTTGGAACACCATTGCCACCTTCCAATTCACCTAAGCCTATGTAAGAACTCATGGCATTAAACATTTGTCCAGCATCCGTAATGTCAGCTATTAGGTTTTCAACCCCTACAAGATTCAAAGGTGTTATATCCACGTTCAGTACCTTGTGTCCTTGTTGGAGCAGATACGCAATTACGTACTTTCCTGCTTTTCCCGAACCACCCGTAAAAAGAATTCTCATTTTAGTCATTTGTTTATTGAATTAATAAGGGGTTTTTGCCTTTGTTGGAAATAACTCCAACAAGGGCGGAAAGTTTTGATGAACCTTCGTTTGGTGTAATATATTTTTCCTTTTTGCCATGTAACATTGCAGTACACCTTGACGTAGTAAAAACACTACGCCAAGGGAGGGTGTCCTCTACATTAACTAAAAGCGAAAAGCTCTTTTCAATTTTAGGTCTTAGGACAACCTAAGACCAGATTGAGACTATCCAAGTCGCAAACTTGAAACGGTGCTATCGAACACTATAACTATATTGGGAATATTATTTATTTAGGAATAAGTTAAATTTATCAGAAATTAGTTTATTCAAAACTGAATCATGTGTTAATACTTCCATGCCTCTATCATCATATAAATTAATTAAAACGTAAATATTATCGAAACTTATTAAATAAGCATTAATATTAGCTGATGGTTCAATACCCAATTCATAAGCGGCTATACATTGTATTAC
>NZ_JBWKYN010000162.1:0-13896 GCF_059423785.1 Arcicella sp. GW458-12-2-14-TSB2
AAAATATACTCTTTTATTCTTTTGTTTTATCAATAAATTTAAAATCCGTGAGGATGAATATATAGGTTTACATATTGTTTCTCGACCAGAGAAATAATGGTATTTTCCACCCCCCGCTTGTCGTAGTGTTTTTCACTACGTCAATGTTACATGGCAAAAATGCAAAGCTTTTTATGTTTTTCAAGTTGTGTTATCTGTATAATACTAGCCGTTGCCTTCTAAGAATGCCTGACATGTTGACGTAGAGAAATACACTACGCCAAGCGAGGGCAGTTTATTTTTTTTCAAGTAACCACTTTTTATATTCAATTATGGTTTCTGCATTATCTAAAACTTCAACATCAGGAGTTATTTTTCCAATATATTTTTTCATTGTTCTATCTTCACAATAGGCAGTCGCTAAAAAAAGCATTGCTCCGTTTGATAATTGATAATTTTGGTTTGCTGTAGTATAACCACTTGTTCTTTTACCAAATGATTTTGATTTTTTTCTGCCTAATAATGATATTGCTGTCATTTCGCCACTACTTGCAGTTAATGTATCAATTAATATTGCTATCTTATTATTTAAGTTTTTGCATTTATAAGTATTTTTAGAATTGCTTTTCCATTTTATTGCTTTGCCTTTAGTCACGAAATATCCAACAGTGCCATCTTCAATAATTGGGTTTAGCCCTGCTAACATTGGCCACATATTTCCACCTCTATTTTCTCTTAAATCTACAACCCAGCCTTTTATGAGATGTTGTTTATCTAATAATTCGATTTGTTTTCTTAATGTATCGGCATAAATAAAATTTTCTTTCTGATTCATTGATAGATGTGTAGGTAAGAAAAGGTAACCAATTGAATTGTCAATAATTTTTGAGCATGGGTATTTTAAAGTCGTATCGTTTGATACCAATTTTTTTGATTTAGACTTATCATAATAAAATGAATGAAAGTCCCCATACTGACGTAACTTATTTAAAATTGAAGAAAAAATAATTCCACTTGAATCTACGTCATTCAATTGTGCAATTTTCGTTGAAATGTCCTCATTGAATTCTTTCCAATTTATGGAGTCTGTTACTATTGAGTATTTGTTAATGTATGTCAGTATCTCATTTGATACTTTTTTTAATTCCTCTTTATCTTTAATTTGACTAAAAGAATTAAGAGCAAACACAATTACAAAAAATATTGTCAATAGATATTTCATACGATGCATTATTTTTAAAAGTTTTTAAATTCTTGGAGTGTCCGAAATTGCCACCAATGATGGTATTGAACTTAACCTGGGCGGACGGCTAGTCTAGCTTTTACTTCTCAAGGTTCTATCTTTGCAAAAATTACAAACTATTTTTAAGATGGCAAAAAAGAAACACCGTGCTGTTCCATGTCATCAGACTTGGAACGATAAATAATAGCCAGTCTCTGACTGCATCAGGTTTTAGGCTGTTAAGTTCCACTCTTCATCCCTAACGAGGGAATTAATTCCCTCGTTAGGGATGAAGAGTGGAAAAGCCTCGCTACTTTTTATTCGGACATGTGGTCTGGTCGGGAGACCAGCCACGGAAGTAAGGTTAATTAAATGGCTGAAATTTTATAAACTTCTTTTTTTAATCAGTTCCAGAAAACTCTCTCGATATGTATTACTGATAGCGATTACTCGATTGCCGATATATACATGATTATCCGCAATTTTACTTATATGATTTATGTTGATAATGAATGAAAGATGCACCCTGAAAAAATTTGAGGGAAGTTGTTGTTCTAAACTTTTCATTCTACGATATAACAAGACTGGTCGATGGGGTGTAACTAATTTCACATACTCTTTTTCTCCTTCGAAATACAAAATATCGTTAATGGCAATTTTTTCGATAAGCTTTCCAGATTTCACAAAAAAGTATTCTTGGTGAATTTCTTCATCACCCAGTTTCTTCAATAAATCATTATTTTTTATAAATTCATTATTAATCTTTTCAGCACACTTTAAAAATCTTTGCAGGGTTAGCGGCTTCAACATATAGTCAATCGTAGCAAACTCAAAACTCTCCATAGCATGTTCTGCATAGGCAGTTACAAACACAATTTTTATATTTTTGGGCAAAAATTGTGCTAATTCCATACCTGTTAAACCGGGCATATTGATATCTAAAAAAATAACATCTACTTCTTGTTGTTTCAACAATGAAATTACTTCAAGTGCATGATAACATTTTCCTACTAGTTGCCAATTAGTTGCTTGTTGAACATACATTTCAATCAACCCTATGGCAGCAGGTTCATCATCCACAATAAGGCAACGTATGTTTGTCATAATGGTATCACTAAAGTGGCTGTAAAATTACTTATTGTCTTTTTTACAGATAGCTCAAAATTAGATGAGTATATTAATGCTAAGCGACGTTCAAGATTGGACAAACCAGAACCCGATTTTTGTATAACAGAAATGGCTGGTAAACTATTTTGAGTTATGAAAATCAATTGTTGCCCTTCTTGCTTCAAAGATATGATAACTTCATTTTGGGGAGAAGTTTTGTCAATACCGTGTTTGAAAATATTTTCAATAAAAGTAATCAACAGCATGGGGGGAATCATGGTATTTTCGGAGACTGAACGAGTAAATTGTATCGAAGGAGGATAACGCATCCTAATGAGTTCCAAATCAATATAATGGTCGATAAACTGTAATTCTTTACTCAGTAATACTTTTTCTTGGTGACTTTCTTCGGTAAAATACCGCATCATGTCAGATAGCTTTTCGATCAGTTGTGCTGTAAGTGGCGATTCTTTGACGGCCTCGAAGTAAATATTATTCAGCGTATTAAACAAAAAATGAGGTTGTACTCTCGACTGTAATAAATCTAATGCGGCTTTCTGATTTTCCATTTTAAGCATGGTGGCTGTTTGAGAAACCAAACGATAACGCAAAATTAACAGTAGCACAAAGCTAAATAAGAAAATAAACAAGTTACCAATCAACACAGTACTGTATTGTTTAAGTAAAATGGGTTCTGATTTTCCCGAAAAAAAATAGGTATAAACCCATCCAGACACTTGGGCTCGCAAAAATGTAAGCAATACCAGCCAGAGTAAACAAGCCAACGTATAAATGAATATTCCTCGCTTGAAGTATAGCCACGGAATGAATACATATACATTGGAATATACAATTAAAATATAAAAAAATAAAGCTAGTAAAGTAAAAGTCAGTGATTCTGTGAAGCCATCTCTGGATAGGGCACCTAAAAGACTAAGCATAAAAACCAACGACCAACCGATTACGTGCCATACCCAATCGCTATAATGTTTAATACCTATCAACATAGTATAAAAATAAACTAGATATTGCTTTAGAAGATGGTTTTTTCAACCAAAGACATCATTTATTCAACCAAATACTACAAATAGACGATAATAGCATTGGTTAAAATAAAAGCGTAATCGGTTGAATTAGTTTGTTGTCTTTTCTTATCCTAAACAGCTTTGTAAAGTTATTACAATCAATTTCTAATTTTTATTTATTATTATGAAACATATCATATTTTTATTATTGCTCTTATCGTTGAGCAGCATGAAAAGCTTTGGACAAATTGACACTATTACTGCCACCAACAGCAAACTCAATCTCAAGCGATTGCAAGAAGGTAAAGCTACTTACTTGGTTTATTTCACAGACAGTAATTTCGTCCGAAAAGGAGTTGGTGACATTTGGGAAAGAAATACTCATTTTTCGACTCTTAATCATAAACCTGTAGTAGAATTTAGCTGGAAATGGATTAATAAAGATACTGTTATAGCTAATGTGATTAACATCTGTGAAAAAGCAACGATGAAGCCTATTTTTCACAAAGCTAATTATGGGAAAAGAGGTATCATAGCGTATGATTTTGTTGGAAAAGAGATGATAGCATCAGACACTGTAGCAAATAATAAAGTCCTTAAAAACCCAAAAATCACGCTAAATATCCCTATTTTAAACTGGGAGTTAGATTTGGAGACTTATCCTTTACTTCCTATTAAACGAATTGGGCAACAATTTCTGATTTCGTTCATGGATGCCAACAGTCCCATTCCAGCTTATCACTTGTATGAAGTAATAGGGAAAGAAGCCATAGCTGTCAATATTGATACAAAGACAAATTGTTGGATATTAAAGCATACAGATGCTACTCATCCTAATTATTATGCCCTTTTTTATCTTTCTGAAAAAAGTGGTGACGTAATTAAAATGAAAGAATACTTTCAAGGAATGTATCGTTTTAAGGTTAAATTATATTGATGACACACTGATTCAGTGAAAAACATTACGCTAAGCGAGGACTGTTAACCTCCACTCTTCATCCCTAACGAGGGAATTAATTCCCTCGTTAGGGATGAAGATTAGCAAAACATCGCTATCGTGTGTGCATATTAATTATCTTCTAAATCAAAAATTGTTAAATAGGACTCTTTACTAATAGCGAAATGCTGATAGTGCATGTGTTCTCCATCAAATTGCGACTTGCTGTATATCTTGCTCCAATATAATGGGTCTGGATTTTCTTCACTTTCTATTTGTTGCGATATTCTGGATTGTATAAATAGCTTTCCTTCAGCTACAAACCAGCCATTATTAGAATTTGCCTCATAAGATTGTTCCGTTAAATGTGAAATACGTTTATTGACAGTATCAAACTCCATAATCTTGACCATTGCACTATGCCATGAATTGATGAGGAAATAGATTTTGTGTTTCCATTG
The DNA here is from genome assembly GCF_059423785.1 of Arcicella sp. GW458-12-2-14-TSB2. NCBI lineage: Bacteria > Pseudomonadati > Bacteroidota > Cytophagia > Cytophagales > Flectobacillaceae > Arcicella > Arcicella sp. GW458-12-2-14-TSB2. Next base: position 4,732 of record NZ_JBWKYN010000162.1, read on the forward strand.
CAAAGCATTATAAAATCGAGGATAATCTCCAGTGCCTTCGTAATGTCTTAGTCCATTCAGTTCTAAATAGTTTGGATGTTTAAAAATGCTATTATCATACAATACTTTGCCTGTTTGAGCCTCAATTTCTAGAAAGGTGATATTATTAGTTTCACTAAAGTTGTTTTCTGGACCACTCCAACCATAAAACAAATAAACACAGCCAGTTATTTGGTTAAGTATTGAGTATCCTAATTCTATATAATGATTTACTCGCCATAATTCCTCTCCAGTATTTTTATTAAGCCCCAAGATTGTTTTTCCACAAGCACAAACCAGAATATTATCAATATCTCCAATAAAATTATATAAATTGTCGATGCCTAATTCTTTAAAACTGCGTTCCCAAAGGGTTTCACCTATGAGAAAGTAAAGTGCAATTATATGTTTGTTATTTCCTTTAATGTCTCTACTTCCTAATAAAAATGAAATATTATTTTTATTAGGAAGTTCAAAACCTAACCCATTAATTACAAGTTCATTTATCCATAATACGGTTTTACTTTCTAAACTATAAACTCCAGATTTTAAAATATTATCTTCTAAAGTTGAAAACACTCCATATCCGTATTTAGGAGAAACAATCCACCTGAAATGCGGAATTTGATTACTTAATAAGAATAGCTCATTGGTCTTTAAATCGAATAATAACCCTTTCCCATCTAGTATATATTCATCATAAAAATCACTTTCATTCAGGTTTAACCCTGTTAAATCCTTTGTCCAAACAGGTTGCAATGTTATAGTATCTAATTTTGTCCAAAGATTTCCATTATGTTTTTCAAGAAAGAATACACTTCTTTTATTACGTTGAAATATTCTTAATTCATCTTTGTGTAATGTCTTGTTGAGTATCATAAATCACTATAAATTTTAATGAAACTATATAAACTACTATTTGCTACATTTACAATATTATTGATAAAGAAATTTTTGCGAGAATCATCGTTAGTAAAAAGTGGACTTTTATTATCTTGACCAGCTCGTTCAAGACTATGTCTTGGGCGTTTGTTTTAATTCAGATTGAAACTGAATTAAAGTTTAGCACAAGTAACGCTTTGCTTGATACTTGTGCTAGTTGGGGGAGTATTTGTTGCCTTTATCGGCAAAAGCACCAAGGCTTTGTACCAACCAAAACAGCAATAACAAATAACGCGAGCGTAGAAGTAGCATCATTAGTTTTATGTTTTAAGAGTCTTTTGTTGTTATAATTTGAGAATAACAATGATTCCCTGTTAAGTCTTAATAAATTTATACTATTCTTCAAAGATTATTTCGGGTATTTTTAATGTGGGTAAGTACTCTTCTATTACAATGTCTTTTATCATTTCTTGTGTTAAAGCGAATTGAATATGCATACTATTATTTATAGTTATTCCATAGAATCCATATTCATCTATTTGGGGTTTTGCCTTAATTTTAACTAAAGCTTCCTTCACTAAACTTCTAAAGTCAGATATTTTCATTTCTTCCAGAAACTTTTTTTTCTCCTCTAAAATTTCAATAAACTCCTCATTGCTAATGATTATATGTATGTTGCACAAATAATCGTAAATAGTTGTTTCTTTTTTCTCTATAGTTAATACTATTCTATTACTGAAAGAGTCTATATATTCATCAAGTTCTCCTGCTAATATCTGTCTTATTTTGTCTAATATTTCAACTATTGACTTTATGCTAATGGTTTTCGTATTTAATTCGGATAATGTATTTTCTTGATTATTTATTTCAATGCTTTGCTCAAACAATAAATAACAATAAATACTTCCATCGAAATAAATCATAAATCCTTTTTTGTATTTTATTTTATTCATTTCATTTAACCTCTGGGAAATTGGAGTTAATTTTTGTTCTATAATTATTTAAATCAGTAGGGGTTATATACATTCTTATATTGAACGTTCCATCCCTCGCTTAGCGTAGTGTTACTACACTATGCCAAGCGAGGGTTAAGCAGAGGTTCATCAAAAATCATTATCAATACTTTGCATATCTATCTTCTCTTTAAAAGATAGGTTTTCTGGCAATTTAAAACCATCTACAAAATAGCGTTCCTCCCAAATATCACTTATCTCGTTGTTAGGGATAAAAGCTTCATACCAACCTCCATCATTTATAGGATTAGCCTTTAATAATTCAATACTTGGACTCCCCATCCTTGTCCAAACCCTAAGATTATTACCAATTATTTCTTTAAGAATTAATTCATATCCTTTGAAGCTGACTTTAACTATAGTGCTATATGCAGAAGAGATATCTCTAATAAGCAAAATTTTACTTGAATATTTACTTTCATTCAAAGAAATAAAATGATAGAAGGTATTTGGAGTCTCTCCGTGTGAATATTCACCTAGTTTATATTCTTTCTCAAGATAAACATAACGTATTAGTGATGGACGTAATTTAATCATTATGGAGTAATAAAAAATTTAACTGGTTATTATATTCCTATCAATTTTTCGTTACCTGATAAATCTACTTGATACATTTCCCTCGCTTGGGGTAGTAGTGCCACAGAACGAACTTACAAAAATGAAAGCTGATTTGAATTTTTGTTAATAAAACTATTACACCGTGTTCTGTGGCATACATAACACGGTTTCAGGACTGACTGGTCAGGAGACCAGCCAGGGTTGGAAAAACCGAAAGCCGAAGACCAAAAACCGAAAGCCACTACCTACGCCCAAACCTGCGTACCTTCCGTACAATTCTTACACATTTCAATTTCTGAACGAGAGCGAATCAACGTTTGTCTAAACTGCTGATATGATTTCCCATGCCATAGTTCAGTAAAAGTCTGGGTTTTCATATCGCCTAAACGGTGGTGTGCATCTTTATCAAAGCAACAAGGTACTACTAACCCGTCCCAAGTAATTACGCACGAATGCCACATTTTCCAGCAATGATTAATCAATTCATTTTTAATACTATAGCTTCCGTCGCTTTGCTTTTTATAGCGTGCATATTTGTCGATTGTCGGAATCAGGTCAGAACCATTTTCATAATCATAAATCTGGGCAGTTTTTAAACCTACTTCATCCACACCTAACTCTTTAGCCAATTGCTTTACTTCATCAATTTGGTGTTCGTTAGGCCGTACAACCAAAAACTGAAAAACAATGTGAGGTGTACTAGACTTTAGCTCCTTTTTCCACTTAACAATATGCTTAGTTCCTTCTATTACCTTCGATAACTTCCCTCCTACTCGGTATTGCTCATAAGTTTCTTGGCTAGTGCCATCAATTGAAATAATCAATCTATCCAAACCTGACTCTACTGTTTTTTTTGCATTGGCATCTGTTAAATAATGCGCATTGGTCGAGGTGGCAGTATAAACTCCTTTTTTAGCCGCATAACCCACTAAATCCAAAAATTGTGGATGTAGGTATGGTTCGCCTTGAAAATAAAAGATTAAATAAAGTAACGTACTTTCTAGTTCGTCAAGGGTTCTTTTGAATAAATCGCCCTCAAGCATTCCTGTGGGTCTAGTAAAAGAACGCAGTCCACTTGGGCATTCGGGACAACGCAAGTTGCAAGAAGTAGTAGGTTCAAAAGAAATACTAATGGGCATTCCCCATTGCGTTGGTCTTCCCAAAAGTTTAGAATTATAAAAACTAGTAGCCACTTTTAACCCATTCCAAATGCGCTTTGGGGTAAGTTTCGAGAGTAGGTTTAGTCCATCTTTAAGGTTTCCGTTCATCTTGTCTGTTGTACAAAGTATTATGCAAGATACCGCCAAATGGCTGAAATGCCAAATTAAGGTATCAGGACAAAGTAACACACGTTTGTCCAAATAAAGTAGTAATTTATTTAACGAAATTCCCCGCTTAAAAATATACTACCAATCAAACATCCAATTTAATATGTCACATTCAAGAAGAGATTTTATTAGAAAAATCAGTGGAAGCTCAGTGCTGCTCATCGGCGGTACTGCCCTTGGTGATGCTTACGGCAAAACCTTTACCTTAGAATCAAATGCTAAAATCAGTGCGAATGATACCGTCAGAATCGCATTGTTTGGCTCTGGTATTATTGGGCATTATGATACTGATACAGCCTTGAAAGTGCCTGGCGTAGAACTAGTGGCTGTTTGTGACTTGTACACTGGACGATTGGAAAGGGCCAAAGAAAAGTGGGGAAAAGATATTTTTACGACCAAAGATTACCGCGAAATCCTGAATAGAAAAGACATAGATGCCGTACTAGTTTGTACATCCGACCATTGGCATGATAAAATCTCCATTGATGCGATGAATGCAGGCAAACATGTTTACTGCGAAAAACCAATGGTCCACCATATTGAAGAAGGGAAGGCAGTAATTGAGGCACAGAAAAAAACGGGGAAAGTTTTTCAAGTAGGTTCACAGGTAGCAAGTAGCACTGTTACCGCGGAAGCTAAAAAAATCTATGAGTCGGGCATTATTGGCGAATTGGTATATGTAGAAGCTACTAACGACCGTACTTCTGCCAATGGCGCATGGCAATATACCATTCCAACGGATGCTTCTACCCAAACAGTTGATTGGGGTACTTATGTGGGCGATGCTCCTAAAATGCCTTTTGATGCCAAAAGGTTTTTCCGTTGGAGAAACTACAAAGATTATGGAACGGGTGTAGCTGGAGACTTATTTGTGCATTTGTTAACCAATTTGCATACAATTACGGGCTCTACGGGACCGAATAAAATATTTGCCTTGGGCGACTTGAACCTTTGGAAAGATGGTAGAGATGCCTATGATATTGTAACGGCTTTGATGAATTATCCTGCTACGAGTACCAATCCTTCGTTTCAGTTTTTTACCCGAGTAAACCTTGCTGATGGTGGTAGTGGAGGTTCTCCTACGCGTTTAATAGGTACGGAAGGGGTTATTGAATTATCGTGGAGTGGTATGAAAGTGAAAAACTTTAAAAGACCTAAAGCACCCGAAATTGGTGGATACGATTCGCTATTTACTTTTTCGCAAGCAGAACAAGAAGAATCTAAAAAAGCCTACAAAGCCCTATATACTGACGAAGATACTAAATGGCAATATGGCAAAGAGATTACCTTTAAGGCTGTAGATGGATATGATTCAAGACTTGATCATTTTATTAATTTCTTCGAATCTGTTCGAACAGGGAAAGCAGTCTGGGAAGATGCTACTTTTGGATTAAGAGCGGCTGCGCCTGCCTTGGCTTGTAATAAAAGTGCTGAGATAGGAAAACCCGTCATTTGGAATCCAGAAACAATGAAATTGGGTTAAAATAAATTTCCTTTATCCCTAGCGAGGGACTTAAGTTCCTCGCTAAGGATAAAGGGTAAATTAACCAACATTATTCTTTAAAGACTCTCAATATACTTAAAGTATATTTTCGCATTAAATCAAAAAAAATCTGCATTTAACTTGTTTTTAATGAAAATGTTTCACATCTTGTACTAGAATTAATATGTCTTCAAAACATTTCATCAAATGGGTTGTTGATAAGCGTCGAATCGTATTCTCTGGAATACACTTCTTCATAGTAGGGTATAAACTTTAGGGTTTATTATTTATTGTCTTTTTGGCAAAATCAATGTATTAGCCTATTGGCATTGAGTTGCATGCTTAATATCTAAGTTGATTATAAATAAAAATTGACGAATTTCTTCGTCAACTAATGATAGATTTTGGGCGAATTTTTAATTTGGCTGATTACGTATAGTATAGTTTTTTTACAGATTTTTTATGGGTTAGGGTTATTGAAAAAGTCGTTGGTCATGCTAACGACTTTTTTTTATTATTATCATTTTCTCGCTTAAAAACCTTTAAAAACTGGCTTCCTTTTTTGTAAAAATGCAGTCACCCCCTCCTCAAAATCTTTTGTTTGTCCAGCCAAATCTTGATGGATAGCTTCTAATTCAAGCATTTCTTCTAAGCTAGAAAATGATGATTGATTCAATACTTTTTTGATTAAACCTATCGCCTTCGTGGCTGAATTGGCATATTGTTTTGCCATTTTAAGTACTGCTGAGTCTAGGTCAGCTTTCGGTACTACTGAATTGACCAATCCTAATTCAAAGCATTCTTGTGCCTCCACTACCCTGCCTGTCGAACACAATTCAAAGGCTTTTTGTGATCCAACCAATTTTGGTAAAAAGAACGACGAACCTGCATCAATAATCAACCCTATATTCACAAAAATTTGAGACATCTTGGCATTATCAGCCGCAATGATGATATCACAAGCCAACGCCAACGAACAGCCTGCTCCTACAGCCGTACCATTTAGGCGACAAATTACGGGTTTGGGTAAATTGCGAATCGCTAAAATCATAGGATTATAGTTTTTCCGAAGGGAATCTCCCAAGCTCGTTGCATTACTCATGCCACTTTTCAAATCTGCACCTGCACAGAAAGCATTTTCACCTGCACCCGTCAATACCACAACACGTACAGATTCGTCAGTATGTACTGCTTCAAAGGCTTGGGTAATTTCTCGAATGAGGGCTGTATTAAGGGCGTTATAAACCGCTGGTCGATTGAGTGTAATGGTGCAAACACCATCCTGAATATGATAGATAAGATGCTGATACATGAGAGTTGTTTTTTGATTTACCAACTCTAATTTGAAGCTTTTTTATTTATTATGCAAGCATAACATTTTAAATAAAGAAGATGACTACCGATAAACTAACAGTAATCCCCAAAATGGTTCCTGCTAAAATCTGAGCGGGCGTATGAGCATTCAGGTATAACCTTGCCGACATTAGAAAACCTGCTACCACAATGGCAATCAGTACTGGATAGAATAATGCAACCGTACCAAATTTAATGGCAATACCCATCAAAGCTCCTACGGTGCCACTGATGCCTACTGCATGGGCTGATATTTTCCAGTAAAGACTAATAAAAGCTACGGCTGAAATAGAAAAAGCGATACTGGTAAGAATAAGCGATACTTCGGGAAACTGATGCAATTTGAAGGTAAAAAACACTGCTACGAACGTATAAATAGCTACCGTAACCAAATAAGGCACTCGCCTATCCGACAGGGTTTCCATTTTTAAATCACTGATGATTTTGAACCGATATAGTGCATAAATACTAAACACCGGCAATACAAAAGTTTGTAAAAATATGAGCAACAAAAGTCCCAATTTCAAACTCATCATGCCTACTCTTGAAGTGCCATTAAATAATTCAAGATTATGAATTGATTCTGGTGCAATATAAAACAGAACAGCAAAAATAATTGTCGGCATAGCTAATGGATGCAACAATGCTGATAATATTTGGGCAAAACGTGTATTCAAGTGGTTTTTGTTTATTTATGATTTTATGAGCTATGAGCTATGAGCTATGAGTATTTTTTCTTTTACTTAAGCTCAATGCTTATCGCTCACAGCTCATCTCTTTATAATTGCTTCCTAAGCCTAGCCACAGGTATATTTAATTGTTCTCTGTATTTGGCAACGGTTCTTCGGGCTATGTTATAGCCTTTTTCATTCAAGAATTTCTCTAGTTTATCATCTGAAAGTGGGTTCTTTTTAGATTCGTTATCAATTAATTCCTTCAAGATATTTTTCACTTCACGACTAGATACATCTTCGCCAGAATCTGTTGAAATACCCTCTGAAAAAAAGTATTTTAAAGGATATAATCCAAACTCTGTTTGAATAGACTTACTGCTTGCTACTCTGGAAACGGTAGAAATATCCATGTCAATCTGCGTAGCAATGTCTTTCAAAATCATGGGTTTTAATTTTGTCTCATCGCCCGTCATAAAAAACTCATTCTGATAGTCCAAAATAGCCTTCATTGTTCTTAACAACGTATTTTGTCTTTGTTTGATGGCATCAATAAACCATTTGGCAGAATCTAGTTTTTGTTTGATAAAAGTAACTGTTTCCTTGATGGCCCTGTTATTTTTATCACTTTTCTCATAAGTATCCAACATCTCATGGAATGAATGGCTAACCCTCAATTCAGGGGCATTCTTAGAATTTAGATACAATTCTAATTTACCATTGGTATTCGTCAGGATATAATCAGGAAGCAAGTATTGAATTACACCACCATCTTCTTCGGCAGCCCCAGGTTTGGGATTCAGCTTGGTAATCAGTTTGATGGTTTGTTTCAGCGCATCGTCACTGATATCTAAGCGTTTCTGAATCTTGTCATAGTGCTTCTTTGAAAATTCGTCAAAGCTATCCTCTATAATTCTGATGGCGTCTTGCACAAAAGGTTCGTGAATATCTTTTCGGTCTAGCTGTAATAAAAGACATTCTTGTAAATCTCGTGCACCAATACCAGCGGGGTCGAAGGTTTGAATTTGTTTTAACACTACTTCAATATCTTCAATGGTCGTATAAACTCCTTGGGTAAAAGCCAAATCGTTAACGATAGCCTGTAGGGGTCGACGAATATATCCGTCTGATTCAATAGAGCCTATCAATTGTCGCCCTATTATTTCTTGATGTTCGTCTAACCTCAAATAGCCCAATTGTGAAAGTAAATGATCGTTCAGGTTGGACAACATGGCTATCGGCATATCCTTATCATCATCATCCGAATTACCATCTCCCTGCATCTTATAGCCATTATAATCATCACTCAGGTACGACTCTACATCAATGTCTCTATCATCATATTCTTTAAATTCTTCATCCGCATAATCGTCAAAATCGTCGTCGTACTCATCGGCTTCTTTTACTTCTACTTCTGCACCTTCTTCCAAAGCAGGGTTAATTTCTAACTCCTCCTCAATCCGAGCGGATAATTCAAAAGTAGGTATCTGCAACAGTTTGATAAACTGGATTTGTTGTGGAGATAGCCTTTGTTGGAGACTTTGATTAAGACTTAATTTTTGCATAAAGTATTAAAATGCGATTTAGAAACCGTAAAACGATCAAGGCAAAATGGTTAATGAAAATTAGAATTGACAGCCTTATCAACTATCTTGCCAAATTTATTGAATTTAATTACACCTTGTTTATTATTTTCAATTTATTTCCAGTAAAAATTTGTAAAATATTAATAATCAAAAACTAAGCATCTTCAATATTTATTCCTTAAAGTTAATAAACGTATCTTTTTCATGAAATTTAACTAATCAGACAATCAAGTAACGATTTAGTATTTTAACGTTCAATGATAAAATTTAATG
>NZ_JBWKYN010000163.1:0-13659 GCF_059423785.1 Arcicella sp. GW458-12-2-14-TSB2
AATCATAAAAAAACGGTCTAAATTAGTTTGTAGACCGTTTTTTATGCAATTTTAAAATTCGGGATGACTCATGTTTTCAACTTAACGCATCCTAAAAACTATAATAACTCATAAATACCAGCTACGCCTTGGCCGCCACCAACACACGCTGAAACCATTCCGTATTTTTGATTTCTTCGACGCATTTCGTTAAATAATTGTATAGAAAGCTTTGCCCCCGAACAGCCTAGCGGATGTCCTAAAGCAATAGCACCTCCATTGACATTAATCTTCGAACGGTCTAAGTCTAATTCCTTAATTACCGCTAACGATTGCGCTGCAAAGGCTTCGTTTAGTTCTATTTGGTCAATATCATTGATGTTCAATCCTGCCTTTTTCAACGCTAATGGAATAGCAGCCACAGGACCAATACCCATAATGCGTGGCTCTACGCCAGCCGTGGCATAAGTAACCATACGAGCGATAGGCTCAAGATTTAGTTCCTTCACCATTGCCTCTGACATTACCATGACAAAAGCCGCACCGTCAGACGTTTGTGAGGAATTACCAGCCGTTACCGTTCCTCCTGCTGCGAAAACAGGTTTTAGGTTTGTTAATGCTTGCATTGTTGTCCCTGCACGTGGGCCTTCGTCAGTATCGACTACATATTCACGGGTTTTCTTTTTGCCTGAGTTTGCATCAAAAAACGTTTCTTTTACCGTAATCGGCACGATTTCATCTTTGAATAATCCATTCGCTTGTGCTGCTAATGCCTTCGTATGCGAAGCTACTGAAAACTCGTCTTGCTCTTCACGAGAAATATTAAATTGTTCACGTACCTGTTCGGCTGTTAGTCCCATGCCGATATAATAATCAGGATGTTTCTGAGCAATTTCAAAATTCAAAGCCATTTTGTAACCCGTAGTAGGTACTAACGACATCGACTCTGCTCCACCTGCAATAATACAGTCTGCAAGACCAGCATGAATTTTAGCCGAAGCCAAAGCGATTGCCTCAATGCCCGAACCGCAGTAGCGATTAATGGTAAAGCCTGGAACATTTTTAGGCAATGATAACAAAGCGATATAGCGTGCAATCTGCATGCCTTGCTCTGCCTCTGGAACGGCATTGCCCACGATTAAATCATCTACACGCGTAGGGTCTAGGGCAGGTACTTGTGCCACCAAATGTTTGATAACTTCAGCCGCCAAATCATCTGGTCTTGTAAAACGGAAAACACCTCTTGGGGCTTTTCCAACAGCGGTACGATAACCCGCTACTATATATGCGTTCATTTTTTTTAGCTTTTTTATAGCTGTGTTATAGCTTTGAGCCATGAGCCTTCAGCTTTGAGCCATAGTGTACCTTGATTTTAATTGATTACTTTTAACAATGAAAGCTGTCAGCTCATAGCTTAAAGCTCACTGCTTAATCCTAATTCCTCAACGGTTTTCCACCATTTAATAAACTCTGGATACGCTCTAATGTCTTTTTCTCTGCTGAAAGCGACAAGAAAGCTTCACGTTCTAGGTCTAGTAAATATTGTTCTGACACCAACTGTGGATAACTCAAATCTCCTCCAGAAATCACATACGCTAGTTTTTCTGCAATCTTGGCATCATGGTCTGAAATATATCTACCCATTTTCATACCTTGAACTCCTGCTTTAAATAAGGCTATACCAGCTTTACCTTGTACCCTGATATCGTTGCGTTTTTTAGGCTGAGTATATCCTGCTTCTGCTAATTCAATGGCAGCTTGTTTGGCATCCGCAATGAGGCGAGAACGATTCAAGACAATCTCATCTCCACGGCGCAAATAGTTCATTTCATACGCTTCTTGTGCGGAAGTACTTACTTTTGCCATAGCTATATTCATGAAAGCATTTTGCAACGTATTTAGTTCAGGGTCACCATTTTTGTATAAATCTGAACAACGCAATGCCATTTCTTTCGTTCCACCACCCGCAGGAATTAGCCCTACACCTACTTCCACCAAGCCCATGTAAGTTTCTGCGGAGGCTACCACTCTATCAGCATGAAGATTGATTTCGCAACCACCACCCAATGCCAATGAATGTGGCGCAACAACAACTGGGATTGATGAATAACGTACCCGCATCATGGTTTGTTGGAACTGAGCAATCATCATGTTGATTTCGTCGTACTCTTGTTCAATAGCAAACATAAACAACATCGCCAAGTTGGCTCCTGCTGAAAATGCTTCTGTACTATCGTTTCCAATCACTAAACCACGAAAATCTTTTTCTGCCAAACTGATTCCTTTCTGAATGCCTTCTATCACGCCAGCACCAAAAGTGTTCATTTTTGAACGGAATTCTAAGCCTAAAATACCATCGCCCAAATCATATACGTTGCTCTCTGCATTTTTCCAGACAATGTTATTAGACAAGTTTTCTAGAATAATAAACGATTCCGTGCCAGGAATTACCTTGTATGATTTAGTTGGAATATCATAATACAAACGCTTTCCTCCTTCTCGTTTATAGAAAGTCTTTGCTCCCGACGCTAACATTTCGTGTACCCAGTCTGCTGATTTCATGCCTTCAGCTTCCATCAGCGCAAGTCCTTTTTCTACCCCAATGGCATCCCACGTTTCAAACAAGCCAATTTCCCAACCAAAACCTGCACAGATAGCGGCATCAATGCGGTATAATTCATCCGAAATCTCAGGGATTCTGTTGGTTACATACCTGAAACCATCTAAGATAGTTTTTCTATAAAATTCCCCTGCTTTGCTTTTGTCTGCTAATAAAACAGCAAAACGCTCTTTCAAAGGCAAGCTTTTAGTTTGCTCAAAAACTGCAAATTTTACTTTTTGAGAAGGCTCATATTCAAAGGTTTTTAGGTTCAAGGCTAAAATCTCTGATTTGCCATTCGCTCCTTTTATTTTCTTATAAAATCCTTGACCAGTTTTATCTCCTAACCATTTTTTCTCCTGCAACTTTTTCACCATTTCTGGCAAGATAAAAGTATCTTTTGCGTCGTCGTTGGTTAGTCCTGCATACAAATTATTCGAAACGTTGATGGTAGTATCTAAACCCACCACATCCGACAAACGGAAAGTTCCTGATTTCGGACGACCTACCACTACTGATGTCAACTTATCTACTTCCTCCACTGTCAATCCAAGCTCTTCTACTACCTGCATGGTTTTCATCATCGAATACACACCCACACGGTTAGCAATAAAGGCAGGAGTATCTTTACACAAAACGGTAGTTTTGCCAAGATAACGATCGCCATAATGCATCAGGAAATCTATAACGGTAGTATCGGTGTTTGGCGTTGGAATAATCTCCAATAGTTTCAGATAACGAGGAGGGTTAAAAAAGTGTGTCCCACAGAAATGTTTTTTGAAATCTTCCGAACGTCCTTCCGCCATTAGGTGGATAGGAATCCCAGAGGTATTTGAAGTAACCAAAGTACCTACTTTACGCAAAGCATCTACTTTTTCATACAATGATTTTTTAATAGCTAAATTTTCAACAATTACTTCAATTACCCAGTCGTATTGACTGATTTCGGCTAAATTATCATCAAAATTGCCCAGTTTTATTCTATTGGCAAAAGATGCAGAATACAATGCCGCTGGATTAGCTTTTAAAGTTTGTTGAAAGGCGTCGTTTACAATACGATTACGCACCGCAGGATGATCAGTGCTAAGCCCTTTGGCTTTTTCAGCATCGTTGGGTTCTTTCGGAACAATATCCAAAAGCATGACCTCAACGCCTATATTAGCAAAATGGCAAGCGATACGGCTTCCCATAATCCCAGAGCCCAAAACGGCTACTTTTCTAATTGAACGGTTCATGTTGTTTGTTTTATAAAAAATATAGGTAAAGTTAAATAAAAATAAATTTGTTATGCAAGCATACTATTTAATTATTTCTATCTTTCACAAAAAAACAAAAATCCCCACCAAGGGTAGGGATTTTGTGTATTAACCTTTTCTAAAAATTCACACGAATTGTGTAAATATTGTTTGTACTCGCTTCTTTTCGAATGAGTATTTATACTTTAAGTATATTCAATTCTTTTGTCATTAAATAATCCGTCTGTTCATCATCCCCTAACATAAAAACATGGGTTCCATTTATTTCAAACCCTTTACTTTTATAAAAGTTCAATGCTTTCAAATTATACTCCCATACACCCAACCAGAGCAGGTCACAGCCTGCAGTCTTTGTTTTTTCACAGCATTGCTCTAATAACAATCCTCCCAACTTTTGTCCGTGGAATTCCTTTTTAACATAGATACGTTCTAATTCTAAGGCATTTCTATCCGAAAATTCGCTTTTATTTACCCTAAGTTTAGCATACCCAACCGCTTCGTTATCAATTTCTACTATTAAAAAAATCGTTCCATCTGTCTGAATTTCAGATAATATCTGTGCTTGGTTGAAATGTTTAGTCAAATAAGCTTCTAGGTTCTCAGGAGTATTTTGTGCGCCATAAGTATCAATAAAAGTTTCTTCACTAATCTTACAAATCAAAGGTACATCTAAGTAATCTGCTTCACGAATTTGGATACTTTTACTCATAACAACAAGCTCTTTTAAACGTATAATATAATATCTACAAATAAACCATTTTCTATTTATAATAAAAAATGCTTAATTTATATCAACTTATGCTTTTTAGGCATAAGTCAAAACTTCTGCGCTTATCTATTTTTTTACTTCCTGACTCTTTAAATTTAAAAACAATGGATTTTAGACAGCTATCTTATTTTTTAGGTGTTGCTTCCGAGCTTCATTTTTCTAAAGCTTCCGAAAAGCTTTTTATTGCTCAACCTGCTTTAAGTCGGCAGGTTCAACAATTGGAAAATAAATTAGGAGTATTGCTATTCGAGCGAGACAAACGCAATGTAAAACTTACGCCCGCAGGCGAATATCTCAATAATGAAGCGCAAAAAATTCTGTCTCAATTAGATAATATCAAACACAGAACTCAACTGATTCATAATGGTGAAGAAGGCGAAATTAGGATTGGACACCCTGGTTCTGCTATTTATTCGGTCATTCCTCCGCTTTTGTCTGAACTAAGACTCCTCTTTCCTGCTATCAAAGCGAACTTATCAGAGATGTTAGATAGTTTTGTCATTGAAGCATTGAAGAAACATGAAATTGATGTAGCCTTTATCCGAGAACTTCATCCTGATAAAGACCTTACTTCTAAAATTATTTTTAAAGAGCCTTTTGCCTTAATTTTGCCCACATGCCATCCAATTAATGAAGATACCTTTAAAAGTTTGGCACAGGTAAAACATGATAATTTTATTTTACCGCCTCGCAATTCGAGTTCGGTTTACCATGATTTATTATTGCGACTTTGTGAACGAGAAGGCTTTTTACCCAATGTAGTCCATGAATCAAACTATGGGGCTACTATTTTAAAGTTAGTAGAGCACAATCTTGGCATTTCGTTAATGCCTATTTCTTACAAACATAGTTCGGCCATGAAAGTAAAGTTTATTGAGCTTAAAAATATTTCAGAGCAAACTAATCTCTCTATCATGTGGCGAAAAGATGATACTAATCCTGTGTTGCAGAATTTCTTAAAAATCGCTGATTCCTTAAGTTTTAGTGATTCACTTCCCATTAAATAATCTTTTAATTACCCATAAAATGGCAGCATTAGATAACATAGATTTAAAAATCTTACAGTTTCTGCAAGCAAATGCGTTGATGACCAATAAGGAAATTGCTGCAAGACTTAATTTAACAACAACGCCTATTCATGAAAGGATAAAACGCCTTGAAAGTGAAGGAGTGATTGAAAAATATACGGCTATTCTGAATAAATCTAAGCTTGGGAAAAGTTTGGTGGTGTTGGTGGATGTAACCTTAAAAGAGCATGCAGCTAGTTTTCTAGAGCAATTTGAAAAAGATGTTTTACTCTTGCCAGAAGTTGTAGAATGTTATTGTATTTCTGGAGGATCGGATTTCTTATTAAAAGTATTGGTAAGAGATATGGATGAATACCGCCATTTTATTTTACACAAATTAGCGACGCTCTCAAATATTGGAAATGCTCAAAGCAGATTTGTAGTCAACGAAATAAAAAGCCAAACGCCCGTGCCGATTGAGGTGATTTAGGAGTTGTGAGTTGTGAGTTGTGAGTTGTGAGTTGTGAGTTGTGAGTTGTGAGTTGTGAGTTGTGAGTTGTGAGTTGTGATAAGGAAGTCTATTCATGCTAAATGAGTTCCCCCAAAAATCACTTTATTTCACTTTTTCGAAAAAAATCACTAAATCACAACTCACTCATTCACAACTATTTTACCACAGGAGGAGTACTTTTATTACCCCCAAATACTGAGATGTTCACATATCGTTTTGGAGCTAATCTGAAATCGATTAAAAGCTTATCTAAATCAGCTATCGAACGGTTAAGGTTGGTATAAAGTGAATCATCTTTTAATAATTTACCCATCGAGCCTTGTCCTGCCTCTATACCCTGCATAATTTTTTGTAAGCCTTCTAAAGATTTTTGCGTAGTAGCTACAGCCTGACCTATCTTCAAGGCATTTAGCGAATCTGCCATGGTATTAAATTTACCAATCAAAGGCTTCAAGCTTTTTTCTGTTTCTATTAAATTATTAGAAAGGGTTCTCATATTAGCAGAGATACCAGCCAAATTACTTCTGTTTTCAGTAATTGTACTATTCAATGAAGC
Organism: Arcicella sp. GW458-12-2-14-TSB2; assembly: GCF_059423785.1. Lineage (NCBI taxonomy): Bacteria > Pseudomonadati > Bacteroidota > Cytophagia > Cytophagales > Flectobacillaceae > Arcicella > Arcicella sp. GW458-12-2-14-TSB2. The sequence goes on from NZ_JBWKYN010000163.1 coordinate 6,678, forward strand.
CGTTAAAGAACTTACCGAACGATCAGAGTTTTTAACAAAGCCATTGACAACCATTCCTGTGCTTTCAAAACTTTTAACAACTACACGTAGGGATTTTGTTAAAGAATCTAAGTTTTGAATCAATGGAAGTGCTTTTTCTTTAAGAAGATCGGTTACACCTGTTTCTGACGTAGACACTAGCATTCCTCCATCTTCAATGAATTTTCCAGAAAATTTACCCATCTCAATTCTGATTAACTTCCCTCCTAACAGACCATCAGAAGCTAGAATCGCTTGTGTACCTTCGGGCAATTGTAAGTCTTTTCTGATACTGATTACTACTTTTACTTTATTAGCATCACCTTTCAACAATTCTATTTCCTTTACTTGCCCAATTTTCATTCCACTTAGTGAAACTTGGTTGGCTGGTGTTAAGCCTTGTATATCTTTGTATATAATGACATATTTATTTTCTTGTGTAAAAAAATCTTTACCTTTTAAAAAATTAAATCCTAAGTATAAAATCACAAAGGATGTAAGGGCCAGTATGCCTATTTTGGTTTCTTTAGAGATGTTCATAAATGACTGTTGAAGTTTTTCAATTGATTATTAATAGGTTTTATTGATTTTTAAAACACACTATCAATCCAAACTTAATCCTCAATTTCTTCTTTATACGATTTAAATGCTTTAAAAATAGCCTCAGCTACTTCTCCTTGTCCCGAGCTTTTTGCTAAGTATTGCTCTTCATTTTTGTTTGTTAAAAAACCTGCTTCTACCAAAACACTTGGCATGGCTGTTTCCCAAAGTACTAAAAAACCTGCTTGTTTTACGCCGTAACTGTGCCTGTCAGATTTTTGTTTGAATTGTTTTTCAATTTTTTGTGCTAACTTGATACTGTTCATCATAAAGGCACTTTGATAATTTGCCATCATAATATGTCCAAGTGGTGAATTAGGATTAAAACCATTATAGTTTTTTTCATAATTAGCCTCTTGCAAAATTACTGAGTTTTCTCGCTTTGCCACATCAAGATTACTACTTGTTTTATGTAACCCCATTGTGTAGGTCTCAGTTCCAGCAAATTTAGCAGAGTGATGTGCATTACAGTGCACTGAAATAAACAAATCTGCTTTATTACGGTTGGCAATAGCAGAACGTTCATGCAAATCTACAAACACATCCTTTGTTCTGGTATAAATTACTCTAACTTCTGGATACTGTTCTTTTATTTTTTCACCGAGTTCTAAAACAATTTTAAGGGCAATTTTAGATTCGTTATTATTTGCTCCGTGACAGCCCGGGTCTTTGCCCCCATGTCCAGCATCCAATACTACTGTTCTTACTCTAGTCTGTAACAAAACAGGTCGATATGCTGGGTTTTCAACGAGTGAATATTGAAAAGTAAAACCACTAAGCGAGCAAATACAAGTGATTATTAAAAAACCTTTAACAAAGTTTAACATTATTTTCGGGTTGGTTCGCTATGTTCAAAAAGTAATAAAGTATTTTTGTGCGTTATTTAATAAAAGACAAATATAAATTTTAAAGACTTCTGAAAAAAGCAATCCACATATTCAGTATATTAATTAGCTTACTTTTAGGGCTTTTAACCACAAATCAGTCTTCTGCTCAGCGATTATTGGGCGGAAAGCCTTATAAACCTAAAGCCAATAAAGCTAGTGCAGTAATCCCTAAAGATACTGCTCGTTTAGATTCTACCAAGCTAAGTATTACAAAAAGCGTACCTGACTCACTTAAAAAAGAAAGTGACCTCACTACAACTGTTGTGTACTCAGCAAAGGATTCCACCATCATGGATACCGAAAACCAAATTGTATACCTATTTGGGGAAGCAAAAGTCACCTATGGAGATGTTTCTTTGGAGGCGAACTATATTCAACTCAACTGGGCAAAGAATGAAGTTTCGGCACATGGTACGAAAGATTCGACAACCAATAAGATTATAGGCAAGCCCATCTTTAAACAAGGCGGTGAACCTTATGATGCCGAAGAAATCAGGTATAACTTCAAAAGTAGGAAGGCCTTTATCAAAGGGCTTATTACTACTCAAGGTGATGGTTTGATACAAGGTGAGAAAGTAAAAAAGGATAATGAAGACAACCTTTATATCCGAAATGCTATTTATACTACTTGTAATCTTGAACATCCACACTTTAATATTAGGGCTACTAAAATTAAAGTAGTGGGTAAAAGAGAAATTGTAGCTGGGCCATTCCACTTTGAATTAAATGAAATTCCTTTGCCTATTGGCTTGCCTTTTGGTTTCTTCCCTTATAAACCTCCGCAAGAATCGGGCACTTCGGGTATTATCATGCCTACTTATGGTGAAGAACCGCAAGGCAGGGGTTTCTTCTTGCGTGATGGTGGCTACTATTTTGCATTGAGTCCTAATATTGGCTTGCGACTTACTGGAGAGATTTATTCAAAAGGTAGTTTTGGGATTGCTGCCAACTCTCAATACATCAAACGTTATCGCTATTCGGGTACTTTCAATGTGAATTTTAGACAAAGTAATAACGGTAGTGAGTTTGACAGACAAAAAAGAAATGACTACGGTATTCAATGGTCACACTCACCACAAAGCCGTGGAAATTCTAGTTTTTCTGCCTCTGTAAACTTACAGAGTAATTCAAATAGCCAATATAACAGTTTAAGCACGAGTAGCTATATTTCTACAGCATTAAACTCGTCAATACAATATTCACGCAATTTTGGACAAACTATTCGAACTAGTTTGAGCTTACAAGCCGACCAAAATACGGTAACGAAGGCGGTCAATGTAAATACCAATTATACGTTTGGCTTAAACCAATTTCAGCCTTTCAAAAAGAAAAATGCTGTCACAGACCGCTTTATTGACCAGTTCAGGGTGGGTTTAGACCTTTCAGGTACTTATGGTATTACGAACCAAGTAGCTTTAACCAACCGTTCGTACAATAACTTTGGTTATACCGTTTATAGAACGATTGATACATTAGACCTTGACCCAACCAAGCCGGTAGTTATAGACCCAAGAACAGCGGCTAACGCTAGTACTAACTTGGCACGAGATGGTGTAATTCCATTTAATTTATCAACCTTACCTGAATTATTAAAAAATGCTCAGTTCAAGGCTCAATACAGCATCCCGATTTCATTGCCTAATATTAAAATTGGTAAGTATATTAACCTAACCCCTGGCTTTAATTTTTCAGGGAATATTTATCAACAGAAATATAAATACAATTTCAAAGCCTTTAACGATAAAGCTGCTATTTATAGTAAAGATACTACTGCTGGCAAAGGGGCCGTCGAGATTGATACACTTCGGGGCGGGGCTTTTTATGCAGACTATACTTATGCTTTTTCAATGAGTATGAATACCCGTTTATACGGTACGATTAACTTCAAAAAAGGTAGATTACAAGGCATTCGTCATACGCTATCGCCTTCATTGAGCATAAATTATACGCCCGATTTTACAGACCCTAAATATGGTTTTTACCAAACGGTTCAAATCAATAATAGGGTTCATAAATACCAAAAAGGCGAAACCATTCCAAGTTCGTTGGCGGGACAAGAAACTCTTCCCGGCGATTTCTTGAACATTTCAAGTTTTAACCCTACCCAAACTAACCGTGGTAGCCAGTCAGGGGGTATTAGCTTCGGGATTCAGAATACTTTAGAAGCCAAGTTAAGGGCAAAGTCGGATACGGCTCAAAAAGAATCTGAGAAGATAATGTTGATTGATAATTTCTCATTCACGGGGAATTACAACTTCTTTGCTACACAGTTCAAACTTTCTAATTTGAACTTTTCGGCAAACTCTAGGGTAAAAAAGTTTGACATCAATTTTGGAGGTTCTTTAGATCCATACAAGTATGTAAACGATGGTTATTCTATATCAGGACGTAGAATAGATACTTTGTTAATTAACTTGGGCGAAGGTTTTGCAAAGTTGGCTAGCTTAAACCTTTCGATTAGTAAAAGCTTTAAGCCTGCTAGTGCTGATAAAAAGAAGCAGAACTCGAACGGTACTGAGGGACAAATGAGCCAAATCAATAGGAATATCAATGACTATGTAGATTGGTCTGTGCCTTGGAGTTTCCAGTTTGGTTTCAACTATAATATGAACAAAACGGGCTATGCTCCTGCTACTATCGTAAGTGCTTTGACTTTTAAAGGGGATGTAAAACTGACTGAGAAATGGAATTTTACCTTAAGTTCTGGTTATGACTTTGTGAATAAGGGTATTTCATTAACCAATATTAGTATTCATAGGGACTTACACTGTTGGGAAGCTAATTTCGACTGGACGCCGATTGCTAGTCCGTATTATGGTCGTTCTAGTACTTACAACTTTACTATCAGAGTTAAATCAGCCTTATTACAAGAACTAAAACTTTCGCGTAGAAATACTTTCTATGATAGAGGAGGTTTCTAAAAAATCCTTCTTCCATGCCTAGCTACGGACTTAAGTCTAGATATGAAAGAAGGACAAACATGACTCATCCCAATTTTTCTTAAAATAGTAAAGTTTTAGCATACTATTGGTAGGAAATATGCACTGTACTAATGCATAGTATTTTTTGAGTGGAGAAGATGATTGATATGCTTTGTCTAGGTTAATATCATAACTATTACACTAATCAGATAAATATGCATTTGTCAGTGTTTGCTTTTATCTTTTTTGTTTTGTAGTTATATTTTATACACAAAAAAACCTCCTTAGATAATTTGAGATGTGGTTATTCTCTAAATTACTAAGGAGGTTTTTTATATTAATATTCCCGAAAATTTTGGGTGACTAATATGTTAATTCCTATTTGGTAATACTAAAATACTTTTATTGGATCGAAGTATGCTTTACTAATCACATACCAATCTGGGTAAAGTGTTCCTCCACTCTCAGCCCATAAACCGAACTCGTTATAAGCATCAATAATAGGTACTGTTTCTAAAGGATACTTAAAGTCACTAGGTAAATCTATAGCCCAAGGCAACAACTTAGCGTTTTTATAGTAAATACCTGAAGATGGCACTGAAGCGTCTTGACCTGTACCAAACAATGACATATTTGCTTTAGAAGTTGGTGCCATGTTTGGTAAATGAACCTCTTTGCCTCTATCATTTGCCGAGAACAAGAACGGATTGTATGGTGCCACACCTAACGTTGTCTTACTAATCGGAGTCGTAAAGCTAATGGTTAATCTTAAAGTATCATTTGGTGCAATTACTGAAGCGCCTTTCGATGTATTAATAAAACCTCCTGACGATTTCATTTGTTTGAATGCATTATCAAAAGCAATAATGGTAGCATATTTTTGCCCAGCTTCTGTACCATTGCTTGAATTTGTAATCATACCTTGTGTAAGCGACTGACCTGATACTGATTTAACAAGTGATGGATCAATTGGTAATTGGAAGCCCCAACCATTGATGTAACTTGCACCAATCGCTTTAATATAAAACTTACCTTTTAAATCAACTACTTGGTTCTGTGCATTCAAGACTTCTTGAAATTGGTAGTTAATTACTAAGTCGTTCATATCATAGTCACCTTGTAATGGCCATAAATCTTCATAAGCCAATGTACTATAAGTATCACTTCCTGGAATATAATTGTTGATTGCTCTCGCAGGGTCTGTTGGGTACTCATCACGACTATCACCTACACCATCACCATCTGTATCTTTTGGACTATCTACAATCGGTACGTTGTTAGTATCAATCGCTTTGATTGGGTTAGAAGTCGCAAAGAAAATAGCATCATTAAAATCTTGGTCACAAGAAGAACTTTCTCTTTGAACGTCTTCAAAAGCCAGTACCATTCTTTTTGTAGATGGCTCATTCAATACGATTAAGTGACGACGAAGACTTTCTTTGCTTTCTACGTTAAGAACATCATGCGAGAAGTGAGCATAATTACCAGTTCCTACTTTACCTGACGAGAATGCATCAGCCAACAATACAAAACCAATGCCTGTACCTGCTGGGAACTGACCAATTTTAACTTTATCTCCTGATGTTAATGCTCCACCTGATCCTTTGTAAGAAACGTTAGGGAAAACAACTGTCATTTTAGAAATGTCTGCAGTAGTTTTAGGAGGGTTAAGTGGATTGAATGTGTAATATCCTAATGTATTTTTCCAACCAGCACCTTCGTGAACAAATGTTACCCAAACATCAGCAGCTTCAGTAATGTATAAGAAGTTACGGTTGTTATTATTCAAAAAGTCTGGGTGAGCTACCGGCACTGATTTAGACTCTGGTAAACTAGCATTAACATATTCTAAAAACTGGCTAGTGATTGGGTCTCTGTCTTTCTCAAGATAAGCAGGTAAACCATCACTGTTCCAAGAACCTAAGTAAGTAATAAGTGGATATGTTTGTGCAGTAGTGCCTTCTAATCTTGCTGCTTTTAGTGGTTGTTCAACGCTTTCAGAAGCAGTAGGGTTATTTCCACCAAAATTCACTTCTGAGGTAGTACCACTCAATGTAACAATTGTTTCAGAAGGTAAACCGATATAATTTGGTTTTACCGATATTTTAGTAACATAAGTAGGTATTTTTTGATTTAAGCTGAATACACCATTTTTCAATGTAATACCTTTGAACAAAAGTACATTTTCAGGATAACTATAAACAGACATAATTACGCCCGAAATTGGGTTGTTCATATTATCGTAAGCACCTATTTTAAAAGTAATCTCTTTTGAAGTATTAAAATTAAAGCCTTTTGGAACATTTAGTTTATCCATGGCTGCAGCAGCAGGATCAATTGTTGAACCGCTTTCATTAGGTAAGCAACCACTCAATAAAGTAGACGTTACAACCAAAATTATGAGGTAATAAAAAGATTTCATGATGTAATATTTAAAAAATGGAGGAAAAAGTTTTATAAATGTATTTAGCGATAAATATTGTTGCTTGATTTTTCAAAAACGTTCGAATCAATTGAATTAAGACACTTATTAAGTAAAATCACTTAATTAATGAC
>NZ_JBWKYN010000164.1:0-13590 GCF_059423785.1 Arcicella sp. GW458-12-2-14-TSB2
AAGAAAGAGAATTTGATATTTTCTTTTAATGATTGAATCTTTAATTCATTATTTTTAGTAATAAATTTAAACCGGCAATAATTTACTGTCTGTCAGCAGGTAAAAAACCTGATTGTTAAATGTCTATCTCAAATGTAACAGTAAACTGTAATGAAACGTACATTTTAGTGAGCTGTCAAAAGAACGCATGATTAACGAAGAAGCAAAAGAAATTAAAGAAGAAATCGAAGCACAAGCTATCGAAGTAACAGAATCCGCAACAGACCCAAAAGCGGAAGACGTCTCTATTATTGAGGTTGCAGAAACCTCTGAACCAATTGAAACAATCTCTGAAGTACTACCTGAGCCTATTCTTGTATCAACGATACTTGAAACTAGTGAAGAACCAGAAACAATTGAAAACCAATTGATTGATTATTCTAATTTTCAAAAATCAGACTTTGTAAATACTTTAGAAAAAGTACTTGCTGATGTAAAAGAAAATCCGTCTATTGGCATTTTTAGGAAATCTGAAGATACTTTGAAAGAGATTCGTCCATTGTTTGAACAAATAAAAAGTGCTGAAAAAAACGAAGCATTAGCAAAGTTCAAAGAAAGCAATGATGGTTCTGAAGATGGTTTCGAATTTAAGCCTGATACTTTAAGTGAACAATTCGATAAGCTTTTCAAAGCCATCAAAGAGGAACGTTCTAAGTATTTTGCCAACATTGAGAAGGAAAAAGACAAAAATTTCAGTCAGAAAACAGTATTAATTAATAGACTTAGAACGCTTGTTGAAGGGGAAGACAGCAACGATCCTGCACATATCAAGTCTGGTTTTAATGAATTCAAGAAAATTCAGGAAGAATGGAAAAGTGCTGGAAATGTAAACTCACCACATAATAATACGCTTTGGCAGACATTCCATGCACTAGTCGATAGATTTTATAGCAACCGCAGTATATATTTTGAATTATTAGAATTAGACCGTAAGCGTAATTTACAGCACAAAATAGAATTGTGTAGTAAGATTGAGAAAATTGCGGAAACGTCTAAAACTGAAAATGTTACTGGCAAAATGTTAGATGAAGCCGTAGCAACGTTTGAAGAATACAAGCACATAGGGCCTGCTCCGAAAGAAGAAAATGAACTTATCTGGCAAAGAGTAAAAGATGCTTTAGATATTATTTATGGCAAACGCCGCGAACAATTAGAAGCCTCAAAAGCAGAAGCAGAACAAGTATTTGGTTTGAAATCATCTATTGCAGAACTGATTCAACCATTTGCAAGCTTCAATTCAGCCTCTATTACAGAATGGAACGACCGCACAAAGGCACTTTTAGCTTTACAAGACCAATGGAATAATATCAAAGGTTTTATGCCTAAAGAAAAAGGCAAAGAATTAAGTGATAAATTTTGGTCAGATATTAAAACGTTCTTCCGTAACAAAACAGAATTTTTCCGTTTGTTAGAAATCAAAAGAGAAGAAAATTTAAAAGCTAAGAATGCTATTATTGAAGAAGTAGAAGCATTGTTGGCTAATGAAGATGAATCTCAAGAAGCTGCTAACACAGTTATTCGTTTGCAAAAAGAATTCCGTGAGATTGGTCATGTTCCTGAAAAAGACAAAGACATTATCTATACAAAATTCAAAACAGTTTGTGATGCCTTCTTTAATGCTAAAAGAGCGAAAAACCAAAGCATAGAAAAAGAGTTTGAAGCAAATTTGGTAAAGAAAACAGCACTTTGTGAACAAATAGAGAAAGAAGCCGTAGAAGGAGCTGATACAGCTAGATTAGCTGAATTCAAATCGCAATGGGCATCAATTGGGTTTGTTCCTAAAAAGGAGATGCAAAATATCGGAAAACGTTATATCAATGCCATCAACAAGTACGTAAGTGCGATGGCAAAACTTTCTGGTAGAGAGCGTGAGCAACTAAGTTTACAGAATGAAGTTGAGATGGTAAAATCTCATGGAGAATCGCCAAAAGATTTAATTCGTAAAGAAAACGATATTCGTCGTAAAATGCAGACGATAGAAAATGATATAGCTGTTTACAGAAATAACTTAGAGTTTTTTGCAAAATCTAAAAATGCAGACAAGCTTCGTCAAGATGTTGAAGCAAAAATTCAAAAAGCTTCAAAAGAATTATCAGATTTGAAACATCAAATTAAGATAATCAGAGAAGCAGAAAAGTGAAAATCACTAAAACAGGGCTAATTTCAACGTTAGCCCTGTTTTTTTTGAAAAAAAATTTCAAGCTTAATCTTTTGACATTCAGAAACTTGCAAAAAAGTTTAACAAAATGTTAAAAATTTATTCTTAAAACGTTTGGAGAGTATTACAAAACCTACTAATTTTGCATCACGATAAACGAAGAACATCTCGCTAATCGTTGAGAAAAGCCTTCTTAGCTCAGCTGGTAGAGCAACTGACTTGTAATCAGTAGGTCATTGGTTCGATCCCGATAGAAGGCTCCAAAATTACAAAAACCCTTCATGCATGGCGTATGAAGGGTTTTTTGTTTGAAAAATACTGTCCGTTTGAAATTGCTCTCAAAGTCCCTATCTTATTGGTTAGAATAAACAATTACGATTAGTTTTATTCATTCACTTCCCTTTATACCATTAAATATTATATTTCCCTTCGATAGTATATAAAAGCAATAAGTAAGTTGAATTACTTTCTAGTTTTTTAATTAAATTTGATAAAACAATAAAGCTATGCAAACATACTCTGTTGAAATATTGAACCCCAAGGCATATAAATTATTGAAAAATTTAGCCGATTTAAAATTAATTTCTTTTAAAGAAGAAAAACCTTCTAAAAAGGAATTAACTGATTTTCAAAAAAAATTACTAGAAGGTCCTACATGGACAGAAGAAGAATATCAGACATATTTAAAAAATCGTGACATTACTTTTTAATAGCTACCTTAAATATTAATCATTTCAATAAAGTAAATCGTTTAAGAATTGTCAGGATATAAATATTTAATTATCCTTTGTCTCCTCCAAATCTTCCCTCCTTTTTTTCGATATGTTTTAAAATGGTGTATTTTTGTTTTGCAAACTCAATGCTGATGAAATATAATCCTCATTTTTATTTATTTCTTTTCTTACTTTCATGCTTTACACTTTCGGGATGCATTTGGGCAAGGCGCTGTCCTGAAAAGACTTGTCGCGTAGCTACTGAACATAAACACGAAGGGGGAACTTTTCGTCCCCGTGCAGCATTCTCTTGGACAACGACCAAAAAACATTGGCCGTGGAATCCTGTTAAAGGAAGCAAGAAGTTCAATGGTAAAAAAGATAAGAAATCTGGCAAGACTAAATTTAAATATACCCTTCCTGGGGAAAGAGTCAATTTCGACAAAAAGAATTAGTCTTAGCTATTCAACATACAACATATGAATCTAATTAAAGTATCTGCCGGAGTGGTTAATCAAACGCCTTTGGCATGGGAAAGTAATAAAAACAATATCATTGCTTGTATCGAAGAGGCAAAAAAACAAGAAATTAGTCTTTTGTGTTTACCTGAGCTTTGTATTACGGGCTATGGTTGCGAAGATATGTTTTTTGCACAAAGCACTTGTGATACTGCTTTAGAGATATTAGAAGACATCGTTTTGCATACTTCTAGTATAGCCGTATGTGTAGGGTTGCCTATTCGTATTAATAATCATATTTATAATGCAGCTTGTTTAATCGTCAATAAGCAAATCAGAGGTTTCGCTTGCAAAAAGACGCTTGCTAATAATGGCATTCATTATGAAACCCGTTGGTTTCAGCATTGGCCAGCTGGTGAAAAAACAGAATTAAGAATTGGAGAGTTTACTTATCCTGTAGGCGATTTATTGTTTGAAGTAGGTGGTGTAAAAATCGGCTTTGAAATTTGTGAAGATGCTTGGATTGCCAATCGCCCGGGAAGAGAACATTATTTAAAGGGCTGTGATATCATTCTCAATCCCACAGCTTCACACTTTGCTTTCTTTAAGACCCAAACCCGCGAACGCCTCGTTCAAGATGGCTCTCGTGCTTTTGGTGTTGCTTATATTTATGCCAATTTATTAGGTAATGAGTCTGGTAGAGCCATTTTCGATGGCGATGCCATGATTGCCCAAGCTGGTGAAATGTTGGTATCTGGTACAAGGTTTTCGTACAAAGATTATTATTTAACCACAGCAGTAATCGATTTAGATAAAATTCGATTAGAACAAAGCCAGAATTTATTCCACTTTAAGGCTTCAAATGCTATTCAAGTGCTTTTTGATTATCCAGACATCCCTCCTTTCAAAAACCATTATGCAATGGAACATTGGGAAGCCAATGGTTTTCAAAAAGAGGAAGAATTTGCAAGAGCTATCGCTTTGGCATTGTTCGATTACCTCCGCAAATCTCGTTCAAATGGCTGGGTAATTTCGCTTTCTGGTGGTGCAGACTCCTCTGCCATCACGGCCCTTTGTTATTTAGCGATTGAGTTATCCGTACAGGAATTAGGCTTGGAGGGTTTTAAACAAAAATTAGGATACATTAAAGCTATTCAATCGTGTAGTTCTGTCGCTGAATTATCGGCTACTTTGATTACTAACGTATATCAAGGCACACAGAATAGTTCTTCAGATACGCGCCATTCGGCTACTTCTTTAGCACAAGATTTGAATACTACTTTTTATGATATTGATATTAATGGTTTGGTAGAAACCTACAAAGGATTAATTCAAGGGGCTATCGGAAGAGATTTGTCTTGGCAAACGGATGATATTGCCCTCCAAAATATTCAAGCGAGGGTGCGGAGCCCAAGTGCTTGGTTATTAGCAAATATCAATAATGCGTTGTTGTTATCAACCTCCAATCGCTCAGAAGCATCTGTTGGCTATGCCACTATGGATGGCGATACTTCTGGGTCAATATCACCCATTGCAGGTATCGATAAGCATTGGTTGCGTCACTGGCTACGTTGGTTAGAAAACACAGGTTTGGGCGGAACACTAAACATTAAGGGCTTGAATGCAATGAATAATTTGCAGCCAACAGCTGAATTACGTCCGCTTGAAGCCAAGCAAATAGATGAGGAAGATTTGATGCCTTACGATTTATTAAATGCTATTGAAACTTCTGCTATTCGTGATAAGAAATCTCCGACAGATTGCTTTAAAATCATGGAGGTGGAATTTGAAGGTATTTATTCACGTGAGCAATTAATGACGTCTATCGAGAGGTTCTTTAAACTTTTTGCTAGAAATCAATGGAAACGCGAGCGTTATGCACCAAGTTTTCATGTGGACGACCGCAACCTAGACCCTAGAAGCTGGTTAAGATTTCCGATTTTATCAGGAGGTTTTGAAAGAGAAATTGCTGAAATGCTAGAATATGCTAATAATGCTGGAAAAGGAAAAAGACGAGGAAAAATTGGTTTCTAATAATTTCTCAGACTAAACTCAGAGCAACTAGCTAGCTATCCAATAACAATATTCAACATGTCACAACAAATAAATACTTTAATCTTTGATTTAGGCGGTGTATTAATCGACTGGAATCCGCTTTATGTTTTTAACGATGTAATTCCAGACGAAGAAAGAAGAAATTACTTCTTTGAACACGTTTGCCCATATCATTGGAATGAACAACAAGATGCTGGAACTCCCATTGCACAAGCTACAGCTGAAAGAATTGCACTTTTCCCTGAATGGGAACATGAAATTTCGGCTTATTATGGCCAATGGGTAAAAATGTTGGGCGATCCTTTTCATGGTACTGTTGAAATTCTAAAGAAAGCGATTGATTCACCTAATTATCGAGTTTACGCACTTACAAACTGGTCGGCAGAGACTTTACCGATTGCTAGGTCGCTTGAACGTTTTGAGTTTTTGAATTGGTTTGAAGGTATTCTAGTTTCTGGAGAAGAATTTATGCTAAAACCACATCCTGAAATTTATGAAACCATCCTGACTAGGTATAACATTGATAGAACCAAAGCTGTTTTTATTGATGATAACATCAAAAATATTGTTGGTTCAAAAGCTGTCGGTTTAGAGGCTATCCATTTTCAGTCTCCCGAAACTTTAGCAGAAGAATTTATTAAATTAGGCATTAACTTATAAGACATTTTAAATCAATATAAAATACCTCTTCGCGATAAACCACGTCGTGGTTAATTATTAAAATATGCTACTAGCCATAGACATTGGTAATACCGACATAGTTTTCGGAATTCACAATCAACACGCATGGATTCATCAATTTAGGATTCCTTCGGATTCGTCTCGTCGTTCTTCTGATTTTGAAGCAAAGCTTCGCTTGTTTTTCTTAGAAAATGGTTTAAAAATAAGTGAAATCAATTACTCGATTATTAGTTGTGTAGTACCTGATTTAAAAAGTACGCTGAAAGAAATGGTACAAGAAATGATAGGTATCGACCCTATTATTATTGGCCCAGAAATGTATGACCAATTGAAAATGGAAATTTTGAGTCCTTATGAAATTGGTACAGACTTAGTTTGTAATGCTACTTATGCTTACTATACTTATAAAAAAGCCTGTCTGATTGTAGATTTCGGCACTGCCCTTACTTTCACAGTAGTATCTGGTGAAGGTAAAATATTGGGGGTTTCCATTGCTCCTGGGTTAAAAACAGCGGTAAAATCTTTATTCTCTAATACAGCTCAGTTACCCGAAGTACCCTTAGTCATGCCAGAATCTGCCATTGGTAAAAATACCGTTCATGCCATTCAAGCGGGTATCCTGTGGGGATATGTAGGGATGGTTCGTGAGATGATTATGCAAATTAAAAAAGAAGTTGGTCAAGATTGTTTGGTTTTAGCCACTGGGGGGCTTTCGTCCATTCTAACACCACTACGTGACGAATTTGATGAGGTAGATAAATTACTTACGTTGAATGGACTAAAAATCATTTCTGAAATTGTAAAATAGCTTAAAATTTATTTTCCAAATAGGCGACTTGGTTCAACACTAAGTCGCCTATTTTTTATTCATGAAAATCTTTTTTTATTTTTTTCAAATTTACCTGCAACCTTTTTCTTTTACCCTGCATCTTAGCTACAAATTACTCCTTTTATCGTTCCCTTTTTTTTAGTTATGATATTGTTTCAACCATTTATCCTTTAGGGAAGCCGATTAAGTAGTTTGCATAACAAGGTAGTAGGCATAAAATTAATTTTGTTTCAATAATCATCCAAGATAATTTCAGTTTAAGCAAAAGTTTAGCCGATAAATCTAAAAACCTAAAATTCATTCATCATGAAAACAATTTTTTACTCATTCCTTATCTTATTTAGTTTATCTACTATTAAGGTACAAGCTCAGGGGAAAATCTCTGGACAAATTACTGACGATAAAAGTAAAATTGTAGAATTTGCTACTGTTACATTGTTGAACGCCAAAGACTCATCTCTAGTAAAAGGGGCATTGGGCGATGTAAACGGCACTTTTGAGTTCGAGAAAGTAAATTATGGTACTTATATCATTAATATCTCGCAATTGGGCTATAAAAAATACTATACGCCAAAATTCATTCTTTCGGCTGAGACTTCTAATATCAAATTATCAAAAATAGTATTATCAGAAGATTCTAAGCAACTAGGTGAAGTACAGGTAACGGCTAAAAAACCTTTTATAGAGCAACAAATAGACAAAACAGTCGTAAATGTTGAAAATTCAATTGTATCGGCTGGCAATACTGCTATTGAAGTTTTAGAGAAATCGCCAGGTGTTACGGTGGATAAAGACGGAAACATTTCGTTGAAAGGAAAGCAAAATGTGATGGTAATGTTAGATGGCAAGCCAACGTATATGTCTGCTAGTGACTTAGCTAATATGCTTCGTAACATGCAAGCAACTCAGTTAGATAAGATTGAAATCATGACTAACCCTCCTGCTAAATATGATGCCGCAGGTAATGCAGGGGTAATTAATATCCGCTTGAAAAAGAATCAGAATACAGGTTTGAATGGTTCGGCAAATATTGGTTTAGGATATGGGCCTTATAAATCTTTACCAAAAGAAAGTGCTGGGCTAAACTTAAACTATAGAAGTGGGAAAGTGAATGTGTTTGGAAACTTCTCTGCTAATGATAGAAAAAGCTTCCAATATCAAACAATTAACCGTAAGTTTTTTGAAAATGGAAAAGTGATTTCTGGTTTCGACCAAGTGGGCGATAATGATAGAAGAAACAATTCTTTCTCTTACAAAATGGGTGCTGACTATTTCCTTGACAAAAAGAACACCATCGGATTTTTGTTCAATGGAATGAATGGAACTTGGAAAGAAGACTTAAACAACGAGACTTTAATCAAGAATGCAACAGCACAGTTAGATACTACATCAAGAACATTAGGAGCAATCAACAACAATTGGGGTAATTATTCAACCAATATTAACTTCAAACACGTGATTGATTCTACTGGCAGAGAAATAACTGCTGACTTAGATTATGCACGATATGATGCCAACAATTCTATGAAGTATCGTACTTCAAAATATGATACTCAGAATATTTTGCGCCAAACTAGAAATGAAGATGGTTTGACTGATTCTAAGATTAATATTTATTCTGCTAAAGTAGATTTAACTTATCCTATCAACAAAACATCAAAGTTTGAAACAGGATTAAAATCAAGCTATGTTCATTCTGGAAATGATATGAGTTTTGTATTCCTAGTGGGCGATTTAAATACGCCTGTGCTAGACCCAACGCGTACTCGTGATTTTGTTTACAAAGAAAACATCAATGCTGGATATATCAATTACTCAAAAGAGTTCAAAAAGGTAAGTATGCAACTAGGTTTGAGAGTTGAGAATACAAACGGACAAGGTACTTTATTAGGGAAAGAATTATTAAACAGACATTATACCAACTTTTTCCCAAGTGTATTTTTCCGTCAGAAATTAGCAAAAGATCATCAATTAGGTTACTCGTTCAGTCGTAGAATAGACCGCCCTAGCTACGAAGACTTAAACCCATTCTTATTCTTTCTTGATCCTTATACTTTCCAGAGAGGTAATGAATTATTACAACCACAGTACACTAATGCCTTTGAAGTATCGCACACTTATAAAGATGCCATTACGACAACTTTAAATTTCAGTAGAACAAATGGTGTAATGACCGAAATTTTGGAACAAAACAATGCCTTGAAAACAACTAACGTAACTAAAATCAATATTGGTTATGTAGAGAACATGGGTATTTCGTTCTCAGTGCCAGTACCAATTACAAAATGGTGGTTTAGTAATACTTACTTGAATTTGTACAACAATCATTACGTAGGTGATATTCCTAAAACGACTATTAACTCAGATGGTACGTCATCGACTATCCTTCAGCCTTTGGATGCTCGTGCTACTACTTATCAAGCTAATATGACACATCAATTTACTTTACCTAAAAAATATACTTTAGAATTGAGTGGTTGGTATATGTCTCCATTTGTTGAAGGACAATTAGCTGGTCGTCCAATGGGAGCTATGTCATTCGGTATTCAGAAAAAATTTATGAATGACAAAGCTACATTGAAATTGAATGTTAACGATGTGTTCTGGTCGAATCAATTCAGAGGGTCATTCATCTTTAACGACATTGATGTACAAGTAACAAATAAATGGGAAAGCAGAGTAATTCGTTTGAATTTCTCTTACCGTTTCGGAAATAGTAAAGTCGCTGCTGCTCGTCAACGTAGAACTGGATTAGAAGATGAAAAGGGACGTGTAAAAAACAGTGGTAACTAAAATGATTTTTCATTACAGTGAAAAATAACTCGAAATCTATTGACTATTGAAAATTAAGAAAGGATGCCATAACCGGCATCCTTTCTTTGTAATGTATAAATTGCTACTTTGTGGCAACGTAAATGTTAGATGGCGTTAAGAAATCGAAAAAACGCTCTAACCAGCCTTTGTCTGCATCATTACTTTTATTTTCTGACGCTTTCAAATTTGTCTTGGGGCTATTTGATTCTTCCAGAATCATCTCGGCCAATAAGGGATAATATTTCATAAATTTGTGTTGTTTAATGAAACGCGATTAATGATTATTGATACTCTAAACTGAGACTCACTTAAAAAGTGATAATCGTTAAATTCGAGTTAATTACTTGACTGACACAAAGTTACGAATAATAGCTTTAACAATTGCAAAAAATATAATTATTCCAATATATATTCTTTAAATACTTCAATTATATTTAATTATTCCTAGAAATCAACCATTTTTGATACCTATTATAGCTAACATTCTTCCTGTTTTCCCTTTTTCTTTTCTATGTGAAAAATAGTTTTCATTGTCTAATACAGTAGAGAATTTTGATATTTCAATATGGTTAGTTGGCACACCTAATGCTAGTAATTGTGCCTGATTGGCTTTCTTTAAATCAACAAAATACTTTGCATTTTCTGCATCAAATCTTTTGAATTGACTATCAAAATTTTGGGCAACCTCCTCGCCTACTTCAAAAGAACATTCATCAATACAAGTGCCTACATAGGCGAAACAATCTTTCGGATTGGTGCCAAATGCTGTGGTCATTTGTGTAATTGTTTTACCAACAATTCCTAAAACCGTTCCTCGCCAACCTGCATGAATGGCTGCTACTGCTTTTTGTGTAGCATCATAAATTAAAATAGGCGTACAATCGGCTATAGTAACCGCTATATATACATTGGCTTGATTGGTAATCAGGGCATCAAAACCATCATAAGAACCTGCCTTTGTTACTGTTAATACTTTATCTTCATGAATTTGATAAGAAAAAGCTACCTTTTCAGCAGAAAAACCCAAAGCTTCATAGAATTTATCTCTATTTTTATGCACATTTTCGAGTGAATCACCAGAATATAACCCTAAGTTTAAGGAATTGTAAGGAGCTTCGCTAAAACCATTTTTACGAGTACTTTCAGCCGCTACCAGTGCTGTAAATTGTTCAAATATTTGAGGTCGGGTAAACATTTTTATGTTTTTTTGGATTTGGAGACTAGAGGACTTTAGGACTGAAAGATTTTAGGAACTTTAGACTAGAGTTCATACCCTAAAATCCTTCATCTTAAAGTCCTAAAGTCTAATATTCCTATAATCCTACAATCAAAAATGAAACTAATTTATATACTATTCTTTTTGTCATTAATAAGCTGTCAAGAGAAAAAAGCTTCCCAGCCTACTGGCATAGCAGTTTCTTTTGATGACCGATTTATTAAAGAATGGTATCAATTAAGACCACTTTTCAAAAAATACAACGCAAAAGTAACATTTTACGTGACACAACCCGATAGTCTTTCCGAAGAAGAAATCATTATGCTACGTCAATTACAAGCCGATGGGCATGAAATTGGTTGTCATGGCGCCATGCACGTAGGCTCGATAAGGTATGTTTGGGAACATTCCATGGATGAATACATGGAAAAAGAAGTCTTTCAAGCGCTCAGGACGATGAAGCGACAAGGATTTAATCCCACAACTTTTGCTCATCCAGGAGGCTCTCAAATTTGGTATATCGATAAAGAGCTATTAAAACACTTTAAACTTTTGAGAGACGTAGCCATAAAAGAAAGAAAAATATTAGGATTTACTTACCGTCGTGAAGTTGAAAACATGGATGAAATATATCATCAATACAACGATAGCCCAAAGGTAAATGCCTTGTTGATTGATGTGGGTAATAATACGACGATAGAAGATATTAAAAAAGGATTAGCAAGAGCTCAGCAGGAAAACAGTGTAATGATGCTTTTTGGGCATCGCCCTTTGCGTATGATCACTCATAAACCAGAAGAATATGGTTTTGATATACATTTTTTAGAGCAAATCTTAGCAGAAAGTGCTAAATTGAAACTTCAATATTTTACAATGAACGAACTTCATTCAGGTTTATGAATTAACACTCATACGCTACATTAACACAAAAATTTTCAATGAAAAAACAAACTACCTTCATCACTACTATTCTTTTATCATTATCATTATCCACTTTTGCCCAAGATAATGATTCAACTGTCATCCGTAAATTCTTTGATGAATCTCTTGCTCGTGGCAAATCTTACGAATGGCTTCGTGATTTAACCGCTAATGTTGGTCCGCGACTAAGTGGGTCTGAAGGGGCTAAAAAAGCCGTGCAATGGGGAAAAGCATTATTAGAAACAGGTGGCTACGACCGTGTTTTCTTGCAAGATGTAATGGTGCCACACTGGGTACGTGGTGCAAAAGAAGAAGGTTATATTTTAAATGGTAAACAAAAAATATCAGTACCATTAGTAGCCTTAGGAGGGTCAATCGCTACGCCTAAAAAAGGAATCACGGCTGAGGTAATAGAAGTAAAGAACTTTCAGGAGCTAAGAGCATTAGGAAAAGAAAAATGCGAAGGCAAAATAATTTTCTTTAATCGCCCAATGGATCCTACCAAAATCAATACTTTTGAGGCGTATGGACAAGCAGGCGACCAACGTCGTAGTGGTGCTAACGAAGCTTCAAAAGTGGGTGCTATTGGCGTAATTATTCGTTCGTTGAGTAGTACAGAAAACGATTATCCACATACAGGTTCAATGACGTATGGAACGGGTGTTCCGTTGATTCCTGCGGCAGCTTTAAGTACAAAAGCCGCTACTTTATTGAGTAATACCTTAAAGGAGAACCCTGCGACAAAATTTTACTTCAAACAATCTTGTGAAACTCTTCCAGATGCGCCTTCTCATAATGTGGTTGCAGAAATTAAAGGTAGCGAACATCCAGAAGAAATTATTGTAGTAGGCGGACACTTAGATTCTTGGGATTTAGCTCAGGGTGCTCATGACGATGGTACAGGTATTGTGCAATCAATTGAAGTAGCTCGTTTGTTTAAAACCTTAAACATTAAGCCAAAGCATACTATCCGAATCGTATTATTTATGAATGAGGAAAACGGAACACGTGGAGGAATTAAATATGCAGAGTTGGCTAAACAAAATAATGAAAAACACATTTTTGCTTTAGAGTCAGACAACGGAGGTTTTACACCTCGTGGTTTTGGGGTTCAAGGTGCTTCTGCGGAATTATTAACTAAAATCCAGTCGTACCGTACTTTGTTAGCACCTTATGGCTTACATGAAATTGAGCGTGGTGGCGGCGGTGTTGATATTGGTCCATTAGCTCCACAAGGAACGGTATTAGTAGGCTTTAAACCAGACGCTCAACGTTATTTTGAATATCACCATGCTTCAAATGATACTTTTGAAACCGTTAACCAACGTGAATTAGAACTAGGTGCTGCTTCGATGGCTAGTTTAATATATTTATTGGATAAATTATAGGTAGTTTTTTAGCATTGAGTGATGAGCTTTGAGCTTTTTTTGCATTGAAGATTTCAGAGCTTAATGATTATCCACATCTTTAAAAGATGTAATTATTGATCAAAGCAATTGAAATTTCAAGCCTTATCACTAGTGAGGGACTTAAGTCCCCCACTAGTGATAAGGCATTGATTATCAAATATTTAACAAATTTAAAATTTAAAGTCATATAAACATGAGTCATCCCGAATTTCAAAATCATAAAACATGAGTCATCCCGAATTTTGGGCAAAATTTGTCCACAAGATATTGTGAATGGCTATTCTTATTCTGTAAATC
>NZ_JBWKYN010000165.1:0-13473 GCF_059423785.1 Arcicella sp. GW458-12-2-14-TSB2
ATTATAAACTATGAAAAATACCATCTAATTCGGTAATTGTAAGTAATTTTGAATTCTAGTAAATCAATAGTACGAGTGTTTTTTGTTTGTTGATAAACAAGCTAAAAATCAAAAATCCGAAATTATACCAATGCAAATCAAGCAAATTTTAGCAGAAGCCCAAGTTGGCCAAGAAATAACCGTAAAAGGTTGGGTAAGAACCAAACGTGTACAACCAAACGTAATTTTTATTAATATTAACGACGGCTCTGTAATTCATAATATTCAGGCTGTAGCTGAACCGGGTATTATTGAAGAAGAAACGCTTAAATTAATTACTACGGGTTCGTGCGTGGCCGTAACAGGTACATTAATAGAATCTAAAGGTTCGGGACAAAGAATAGAATTACAAGTAAAAACTGCTGTGGTGTATGGTACTGCCGACCCAGAGAAATATCCGCTTCAACCTAAAAAACACTCTTTAGAGTTCTTGCGCGAAATCGCTCACTTACGTCCACGTACGAATACTTTTTCTGCAATACTCCGTATTCGTCATTCATTGGCTTTTGCTATTCATAAATATTTTAACGATAACGGTTTCTTCTATTTGCATACACCTATCATTACGGGGTCGGATGCTGAAGGTGCGGGTGAAATGTTTCATGTTACTACCCTAGACCCTAAGAATCCTCCATTGAACGAAGACGGTACTGTAAATTATAAAGAAGATTTCTTTGGTAAAGAAACCAACCTAACCGTTTCTGGTCAGCTAGAAGGCGAATTAGGAGCCATGGCTTTATCGAAGATTTATACTTTCGGTCCTACTTTCCGTGCTGAAAATTCTAATACTGCTCGTCACTTAGCTGAATTCTGGATGATTGAGCCAGAAGTTGCTTTCTATGAATTGGAAGACAACATGCGTTTGGCAGAAGATTTCACAAAGTATGTTATTAAATATGCTTTGGAAAACTGTGCTGACGATTTAGCGCTTCTTGAAAACCGTTTGAAAGAAGAAGAGAAAACTAAAAAGGCAGAAGAGCGTTCGGAATTAGCATTAATTGAAAAACTTCGCTTTGTGATTGATAACGAATATGTAAAACTTACTTATACAGAAGCCATCCAGATTTTGTTATCATCAAAACGTCACAAAGAAGGTAAGTTCCAATACCCAGTTGAATGGGGCATCGACTTACAGTCGGAACACGAACGTTACTTGGTTGAGAAACATTTTAAGAAACCTGTTATCTTAACGAACTATCCAAAAGACATCAAGGCATTTTATATGAAGCTGGATGAGGACGGTAAAACTGTTCGTGCAATGGACGTACTTTATCCTGGTATTGGCGAAATCATCGGTGGTTCTCAGCGTGAAGATAATTACGAAAAATTATTACAACGTACTAAAGATGTAGGCATCCACGAAGATACGATTTGGTGGTATTTAGAAACACGTAAATTCGGTACAGCACCACACTCTGGTTTTGGTATTGGGTTTGAACGTTTGGTGATGTTTGTAACAGGTATGACCAACATCCGTGACGTAATTCCTTTCCCACGTACACCAAAATCAGCAGAGTTTTAATAGTTGTGAGTGAGTGAATGAGTGATTTAGTGATTATTTTTAGTAAATTAATCCTCAAATTATTCATTCACTTTGTCACTAAACAATACTGCTATGTTAAAAAAGACTATTTACTTTTTGTTTTTTCTCTTAAGTACCTCCTTTGCTGTTATTGCTCAAAATCCCGAAGAAAAAGCGGTCAAGGCTGTAGTAGTGCAACTTTTTGATGGAATGCAAAAGCATGATTCAACCATGATTAGGGCTACTTTTCATCCTTCTATCAGAATGCAGTCGATTGGCATAAACCGTAAAACTAATCTGATGGATTTGACCACCGAAGAAAATGCAGATGGTTTTATTAAACATATTGGTTCATTACCAGCCAATATACAAATAGAAGAAAGAGTATTAAGTTACGAAATCAGAATAGATGGAAACATGGCAACCGCTTGGACACCCTACGAATTGTATGTAAATGGCAAACGTCAACATTGCGGAGTAGATGCCTTTCAATTCTACAAAACCGAAAATGGTTGGAAAATTATTGCCTTGGCTGATACGCGTAGGAAATGTGAATAGAAGGAATTATAAGAATTTTAAAGGTCAGCCAATAAAGCTGACCTTTTTTAATTATTTTGCATCAGAAATATGAAATAGACTCGTCTGTTATAAGATTGTTGTTGAGGACCTCAACAAGAGCAAAATATCAATGGTATCTCCCTTTGATGAAACTAGTGTCAAGTTATTCCTTTCATCTTTCCTATTGGCTGAATTATATAATAGTATTATTAATTTTAACCTTTTAGGAAATTATAGCATTTTAATTGGGATTAATATAATATCACCCTCAATTTTTAACTCGTTACCTTTTACTTTGAAAGTTATAATCTTTAAACTTGTTTCCTCGGATGCACTTATTAGTACACCTATAATATTACAAAACACAACCTATTTTATTTCAAGTTGTATATTCTTCAGTACAACATTATTCATAGTGTTCAAGTGATGCTTGATTTCTTTACTTAATGAAATAAACATCTAGTTTTAGGGAGGTCGATTAATGGTACACTTTTATAATCAATCATGAGAAAAAGATTTTTAAACATAATTACTCTACTCACAAGTATTATAGGGCTGTCTATGTTTTCATGTATGGAAACCCCAAAAGACAATTTTATCATTGAAAAGATTTTGAATCAAGAAGGTAAAAAAATGTCCAAAATATTGGAAAAAAGATACTATAATTTTAACAGTAATATTTTGACGATAACCCAATTTAGTAGAGTTGGGTGCAACGTTATTGATTCTGCTAGATTCAGTTATAATAATAAAAATCAATTAATACTAAAGGAAAATTATGAGCCTTTAGAAGTAAAAGAGAAGACTTGTGAAACTATATCATATAAATTAAGAAATAAATATTCTTTTGAGTACGATTCGCACGGTATATTCCAGAATTAT
Organism: Arcicella sp. GW458-12-2-14-TSB2; assembly: GCF_059423785.1. Lineage (NCBI taxonomy): Bacteria > Pseudomonadati > Bacteroidota > Cytophagia > Cytophagales > Flectobacillaceae > Arcicella > Arcicella sp. GW458-12-2-14-TSB2. The sequence continues at coordinate 3,002 of NZ_JBWKYN010000165.1, forward strand.
ACAGATTCAAAAGGCAGAAAAAATAAAGAAATGCCTTTTTATTCTAAAACCCTCAACCTCAAAGATTCTTTAGGGCTTTTAAACGACTATCTACAAAACATTTATTTCGTAAAGAATACATTACCCAATAAAATAAGTTATTTAACTAACAATTCCTTTAGTTGTAAAACAAATGAAACAATTTATGGCATATTTTCTGAATATGGCATATCAAATAAGGAGATGCTAAGTTTAATAAATGTTACTATAAACGATAGTTTATTAATCCAAGATGAGTTTATATTTTCTAATTACTCTTTAAATAGGGAATATTATTATAACAATGATGACCTTCTAAAAAGTGTTATTGTAACTACTAGAATGATACCAAGTAAAAAGATAATACATATATCAGAAGAAAGGTTTTTGTTCAAGAACAATGTAAAATAAAGTCAACGCCAGAGTACCTAGTAAGGCAGAGTGTTAAAGTTACAGCTTGGACAATAATAAAATGTACGTTACTGCTTATGCCTTGATTATCATAAATCTTAATCTTCAATAAAATTTCAAAAATAAAATCAAAAAACATTTGGAATTTTATTTTTTTAGATTGTACTTTGCAATACAAAGTAATTTGAAAATGAATCAACACTTACAAGATATCTCTGAAATACGTTCAATGATGGAACGTTCCAGCCGATTTATTTCCTTTAGTGGATTATCAGGCGTATTTGCAGGCTCATTTGCCTTGATAGGTGCTTATTTGGCCTATCAAAGAATCCTGTCTGAGTATCCCACTAGCTACTTGAATTTACAAGACAATACCCCATTGTTAACATATATCGTGATTGACGGGCTCAGTGTTTTAACACTTTCGCTTAGCATTTCATTATATTTCAGTATCAGGAGTGCTAAACGCAGAGGGTTAAATATTTGGAGTAGTGCTTCTAAAAGGCTCTTTTCCAACATGGCCATTCCTTTGGTAGCGGGTGGTTTGTTTACCTTGATTTTACTAAAACATGCCCCGCATTTGATAGATGCTGCCACGTTGGTATTTTATGGTTTAGCCCTTGTGAACGCCTCTAAGTATACTTATGATGATATTCGATACCTTGGTTATATCGAAATCGTTTTGGGCTTAATTTGTGGTGTATTGGACGAATGGAAGCTTGGCTTACTATTCTGGGCAATTGGTTTTGGCGTACTACACATTGTTTATGGAATAGTGATGTACCGTAAATATGAATCTTGATTTGAAGATTTGATAATTGAATTCCTATAAATTATCAGATTGAACATTATGCAAACTATTATTTCTAACATAAATAAATCTTTTGAAAACCGCGTAAGGTTAGGTGTGATGTCTATCTTGATGGTGAACGATTGGGTAGATTTTAATGAATTTAAAGAGACGCTCAACGTTACTGATGGTAATTTGGCCTCGCATATTACTGCCTTAGAAAAAGAAAAATATATACATGTCAGAAAAGCGTTTATTGGCAAGAAACCCAATACATCATTTCAGGCAACTGTTGAAGGGAAACAGGCTTTTCAAGAACACCTGAATGCTTTAGAAGCGTTAATCAAAGGCTCTCTATAAAAAATTAGACGAATGGTATACATTCGTTTTTTTAAAATTTTACACTTTGAAATTCAAAGTAATTTGCAAAACACTATCTTAACTCGAATACTATCATGGAAACTCCAGAAAAACTATCACTTTTTGAACGCTTTAATAATTGGGTAAAAAGCTCAGTCATGCTAAAACTTTTTTCCATCTTCATCCTCATACTGTTATTGATGATTCCTTCTACCATGCTGGAAAGTTTGATTCATGAAAGACAAATAACCAGAGATATAGCTGAGGAAGAAATAACATCTAAATGGGGAAGTAATCAGACAATTGGTGGGGCAGTTATTACCATTCCCTACACCATCATTCAGGAAGATGATAACGGTAAAAAGTCAACTGTAATAGCATACGCTCATTTCTTGCCCGAACATCTTAACATTACGGGGAAACTGATTCCAGAAAAAAGATACAGAGGGATTTATGTAGTGATGCTTTATAATGCTCAACTCCATTTACAAGGCTTTTTCAAAAAGCCTAATGTAGAATTATTGAAAATTCCGAAAGAAAGATTTTTATTTTCTGAAGCTTTTATCTCTTTTGGAATAACCGATATGAAAGGAATCAAAGAAGCAATTAAGCTAAAAATCAATGGCATAGATACTGAAATGAATTCTGGCATTGAATCAAAAGATTTATTTGCTTCTGGGGCAAGTTGCCCCATTAACTTAGCAGCTGAAACAATCAATTTTGACGCTCAGATTAATCTAAACGGCAGTAAAGAGATTGACTTTTTACCCTTTGGGAAAACAACAAAGGTCACCATTGAATCATCTTGGGGAACGCCAAGTTTTGTAGGGGAATCTTTACCTGACGAACGCCAAATAACACAAAAAGGCTTTAAAGCTGTTTGGAATGAATTGCATCTAAACAGAAATTATCCTCAACAAGGAGTTGGAAATTTTATCGGCTTTGACGCAAACTATCAAGAGAGTAATCCTCACAACCACACAACCGTTGATTATTCAGACGGTGTAGCTACAAAAGTTACTGGCGAATTACAAAGTTCATTTGGCGTAAAACTACTTTTACCAGTGGATGAGTATCAAAAAACGATGCGTTCGACCAAGTATAATTTGATGTTTATTGTCATCACGTTTATCGCCTTTTTCTTCGTAGAAATTCTTAATCGAAAACGCTTGCACCCTATTCAATATCTTTTGGTAGGTTTTGCCATTTGTCTTTTTTATGTGCTTTTATTGGCAATTTCAGAACATCTTTCTTTCAATATTGCCTACCTAATCGGATGTATAACGATACTGACTTTGATTACGTTTTACACGCAAAGCATTTTCAAAAATTCACGCACTACCCTGATATTCAATGGTATACTTTCGTTACTCTATGGCTTTTTCTATTCATTACTACAGTTGGAAGATTATTCTTTACTATTGGGAAGTATTGGATTATTAATCATTCTGACGGTTGTGATGTACCTGACACGCAATATAGACTGGTATCGTGCTTACAATAATAAAGAATAATAGTTCTATGCAGGACAGTCTTGTCTGCTTAATTAGGCAAGCTGTCCATTTTTCTAAACAACATCATGAAAAATTTCAATCGAGTCTTAGCCATTATCTACGGCTTTATGATGTACCGTAAATATGAATCTTGATTGAAAGGTTTGATAATTGAGTTACTGTAAAATTATCAGATTGAACGTTATGAAAACTATTATTGCTAACATAAATAAATCATTTGAAAACCGTGTAAGACTAGGCATCATGTCCCTCTTGATAGTGAACGATTGGGTTGATTTTAATGAGTTTAAAGAGGCACTCAACGTTACCAATGGCAATTTGGCTTCTCATATTACTGCATTAAAAAAAGAAAAATATATAAAAATTAGAAAAGCCTTTATTGGCAAAAAGCCCCATACGTCATTTCAGGCTACTAACGAAGGGAAGCAGGCTTTTCAAGAACACCTATATGCTTTAGAAACATTAATCAAGGGCTCTGCTTAAAAAAACAGACGAATGATATGCATTCGTTTTTTAAAACTTTTTTACGTTCAACTTAAAGTAATTTGCAACTAAGGATATCATGAATACTAAAAAAATCTCGCTGGCACTCACCTCCCTTACATTCAGCTATATGTTTTATGAACAAACGGCTGGTATTAATTTCTTAGTTTTTACACTTGTAGTTATTAGCACGATGCTCATCGTTCGCCCTGTGTTATTAAATAATAAGACTTGGCTCATAGCTGTCAGCGGAAGTATTCTGTCGGCGCTTATGATTATTTGGCAACATTCTATGCTGGCTATCATTGCGAATGGTTTTTCTTTGGTTTTACTGATTGGTCTGAGCAATCATAGCCAAAGTTCGGTATATGTAGGCTTGTATAAGGGCATTATTACATTGGCGATGTCCTTTTTTAAAGCATTATTTGCAGGCTTAGATAAATATATTTTTCATCAATCTTCAAAACAGAAGAGTAGTTTTTCAATCAGTAAATCCGCAACTTTCTATGTATTTCCTTTATTAATCACGTTTGTTTTTTACTTGTTATATGCCTCTGCTAATCCTATTTTCCACAGCTACTTTCACTTTTCACTAGACTTTATTTCGGGGAAATACCTCCTCTTCTTAGGATTAGGAATCTTCTTAAGCTTTGGTTTTTACTATCAATTTTTGAGTGAAAGCCTCACCGAATGGGATGTTGCTCAACCAAATGTCTTAGTCAGAGTCAAGAGAAAAGTAAAAAGAAATTTTCAATTGACCATCCTGAAAATGGAAAATACAAAAGGTATTATTTCGCTTACGATGTTGAATTTACTTATCCTATTTTTCAACATTGTCGATTTTTCTACCATTTTTTCATCTCAGGCATTACCCGATGGCGTAAATCATTCTGAATATGTTCACCAAGGTGTAAACACCCTCATTTTCAGTTCCCTCCTAGCTATTTGCATTATTTTGTATTATTTCAGAGCCAACCAAAATTTCTATGCCAATAATCAATGGTTACAAAGGCTTTCTTATCTATGGCTTTTGCAGAATACTATCTTATTAACAGGCGTTATTTTCAAAAATCAACTGTATATCACCGAGTTTGGTCTGACTTACAAACGTATTGGTGTATATGTTTTCTTAATACTTTCTATGGCTGGTATCATCAGCACCTTCTGGAAAGTACACTATCGAAAAACACTTTGGTTTTTATTAAGAACTAATACATGGTTTGCGTATAGTCTATTGGTTATCAGCAGTTTTATCAATTGGGACAATGCCATTGCTCAATACAATATTCATACAGCCAAACAATTGGATGTAACCTATTTATTAAATCTCAGCGACAATACCTTACCAGCGATAAAGTCTTTACTAAGTAACTCCAAAGTCAATCTTAATACTAACGTATACAACTACGCCCATTTAAAAAATGATAATCATACCAGTTCTACACCTATTATTTCACAAAGAGCATTTATTCTACTCACATTAAAACGATTTGAGGATAATTACAAGACAAAACAATGGCAGTCTTGGAATTATGCTGATAATCAAATCTTTAAACAAATAAGCCAATGAGAAGGTTACTGGCGATTATTATTTCACCGTTGGCAGGGACTTTTGTGACTTTTACAACTATGCTTATTGATGAAGGCTCTTTCTATTTTGATTTGGAGTTTTTTAGTACGCTAGGTTATTTTAGTATAGTGCCAATATCTATTCAAATATTTTTCATCGAAGTTTGTTTAGCTATATATTCAAGTCACTTTAAACTCGACATGAAGGCCTATTCCTACTTTGCATTATTTTGTTGTTGTGCATTGACAACTTTCGTAGAATTAAAAATTTTTATAGACAAATCTCATTTAGATAAAATAATTGAGACGATAAGAGTTTTCGCCTTCTTTGTCGCCTATTCCATTGCCAATATATTTTGCTATTATCATATATATTTTAAACACCAAGAAAATAATCATGAAAACGTATAGTATCTACACCTATTATTTCTCAAAGAATATTTATGCTACTAGTAGTAAAATAATTTAAGCAGGATTACAAGACCTAAAGTGACAATATGACAAGGATTTCTAATGACCAAATTTTTAATCAAATGAGAATTCTGGCGATTTTCATTTCACCAATGGTGGGATGCATAGTAATTTTAAGAGACTTATTTGAGATATATGCATACGCTTATCTCATATCACTTATTATACAAATTTTATTAATTGAGTCTTCTTTATATATATATTCAGCATTTAGAGAGGTCAATTTAAAAACATATTTAGGATTAGCGATTATCTATTGTATGGCATTCACAATTTTATGTATCATACGACCAAGTCGACAATTATCCATCTCTGATTTAAATTGGATTATGGAAACATTCGGATTTTTTGCTGCATATTCTCTTGGTAATATATTTTGCTACTATCATTTATACTTTAAACATCAAGTAAATAATCATGAAGACGTATAGTATTTCTACTCGGAAAAAACAAGTGTTCATTAGCCTCGGCTTGATGTCGGGCATGGCCGTTGCCTTGTTTCTTTTTGAAGCTTTCTTTTTTCATAATATCTATTTAATAGGTATCAACTGGAACCTATTTCTCGCTTGGGTGCCAGTCTTCCTTGTACTTTACATGGAAAAACTGGTTTCCACCAACTTGAATCAGCCTATTAAAATACTGGCTTATAGTATTTTATGGTTGTTATTTTTCCCAAATGCCCCTTATATTATTACTGATTTGGTTCATCTTTATCCTTATACCAATAACGGCAGTTCATATTGGCATCATCAGATAATGATTTATACTTTTGCTTTTGTAAGTCTGATTTGTGGATTACTTTCTTTGTATTGGATTCAGAAAATATGGACTGCCTGTTTCTCGCAAGCCCTGAGTAGGGTATTTACTATTACTTCGATTGCTTTATCGGGCTATGGGGTATTTCTGGGCAGGATTGAACGCTTTAATTCATGGGATTTTTTCATTCATCCTATGCCTTTAGCCAAATATGTTTTACATTCGTTTGGCAATCCAACGGCTATTTTAATAACTTTTGAATTTGCTACTTTTATAGGCTTGGCATATTGCATGCTTTATAGCTTGATTCATTTGAATGACCAATAACTTTAACTAAGAATTATTAGATGATTGATTTTCGGAAATTTATAAGAAGTATGTCTTTTGCCATTCAAGGCATAGTTTCAATGTTTATTACTGAAAACAATGCCCGAATTCATCTTTTGGCCACTACCGTAGTAGTGTCAGCTGGTTTCTATTTTCATCTTTCCTCAAACGAATGGCTCTGGATTTTACTAGCTATTGCCTTAGTCTGGATACTGGAAGCCGTTAATACTGCTATCGAAACCTTGGTAGATTTAGTTTCTCCTGATTTTAACCCGCTGGCAGGCAAAGCCAAAGATATTGCCGCTGGTGCGGTGCTGATTGGTTCAATCTTTGCGATAATTGTAGGAATTATCATATTTATCCCTAAACTTTCGTTATAAATATTCATCTTGCTGAAAGTTTTAAGGCTTTCAGAAATTCATTGAATAAATATTCCTATTTTTGCCTTTTAGCAAGAGCCATTCACGACGAATACCGAAATCGTCCTTATTATATCATGAAAGAATACGGAACCAACGTCCAGAAATTAGTGAACCATATCCTAACGGTTCAAGATAGAGAGAAGCGTACCAAATATGCATATTTATTGGTTGAATTGATGCGTCAGGTTCACCCTAATATGCGCGATACGCAAGATTATACCAACAAACTTTGGGATGATTTATACATCATGTCTAAGTTCAAGTTGGATGTTGATAGTCCTTTCCCTCCACCATCGCCTGATGCGGTAGGTAAACTTCCTAAAACAGTGCCTTACAATACGCATCAATTGCGTTATCGCTATTATGGCCGTAATGTAGAATTGTTGATTGCCAGAGCTATTGCAGAAACAGACGATAATGAAAAACGTATCTTGGTTGCTCATATCGCGCGTTTGATGAAAACGTTCTATCAAAACTGGAATCGTGAAGTAGTAGATGATGAGGTAATCTGGGGACATATTTTAGAGATTTCTAACAATACCCTTGCTCCTATCGTCCATGCTATTTCAGGACATTCGTCGTTGGGCAATCTTCGTAATGCCAACAACCGCCCTACTCCGCCAAATACACACGTTAGTAGTAACAATGGTGGTAGAAATGATGGTCGTAATAATAACAGTGGAGGTCGTCAAAACTTTGGAGGAAGAAACGATGGCAATCGTAGCGGAGACCCACGCAACAACGGTGGTAGAAGCGATAATCGTAATAATAACAACGGCAGAAACGATAATCGTAACAATAATAATAACAACAGCAATAATAGAAACAGAAGATAGTTTGTGATGTAGGTATTTCAATATTATCGTTCCAAAATACTTATCTCAACTTTTAGATAGACAATACAAGGTTTAAACATGGCATCATTCAAAGTAACTGGTAGTCGCCAAATGAAAGGCGAAATTATTCCGCAAGGAGCAAAAAACGAAGCATTACAAATTTTGTGTGCAGTAGTATTGACAAAAGACCCTGTAACGATTCATAACATACCGAATATCAGAGATGTGAATCAATTAATCGACCTGCTAGGCGATATGGGTGTTCGTTGTACGCGCATTGCAGAATCTTCGGTAAAATTTGATGCCTCAGAAGTAAACCTTGATTACCTAAATTCAGAAACCTATAAAAGAAAAGCTGCTGCTCTCCGTGGTTCTGTAATGTTGCTAGGACCAACATTGGCACGTTTCAAAAAAGGCAGAATTCCTTCACCAGGGGGAGATAAAATTGGTCGTCGTCGTTTAGATACCCACTTTTATGGTTTTATGAAACTGGGTGCAAAATTCAATTATAGCCAAGATGAAGGTGGAATTTATGAAGTAGATGCCTCGCAACTGAAAGGTGCTTATATGTTGTTAGACGAAGCTTCTGTGACGGGCACAGCCAATATCGTAATGGCGGCAGTATTAGCAGAAGGTACTACTACGATTTACAACGCTGCCTGCGAGCCTTATTTGCAACAGCTTTGTAAAATGTTGAATAGAATGGGCGCCAAAATATCAGGCGTAGGGTCTAATTTATTAACGATTGAAGGTGTTGAATCGTTGACAGGTACAGAACACACCATGTTGCCAGATATGATTGAAATTGGGTCGTTTATCGGTATGGCTGCTATGACGCAATCAGAAATCACCATCAAAAACTGTTCTGTTCCAGATTTAGGCATTATTCCTTTGGTTTTCCAAAAATTGGGTATTAAACTAGAAATCAGAGGTGACGATATTTATGTTCCTTCTCAAGAACATTATGAATTAGAAACATTCATTGATGGATCTATGCTTACCGTTTCTGACCATCCTTGGCCGGGTTTCACGCCCGATTTACTAAGTATCGTATTAGTAACTGCTATTCAAGCAAAAGGAACGGTATTGATTCACCAAAAAATGTTTGAAAGCCGTTTGTTCTTCGTTGATAAATTGATTGAAATGGGGGCTCAGATTATCCTTTGCGACCCACACCGTGCTACTGTAGTTGGATTAAATCGCCAGCAACAGTTAAGAGGCATCAGAATGACGTCTCCTGATATTCGTGCAGGGGTATCGCTTTTGATTGCAGCAATGTCGGCAAAAGGTACTTCTATCATTGAAAACATCGAGCAAATAGACAGAGGTTATCAAAACATTGATACGCGTTTGAATGCTATCGGTGCTGAGATTGTAAGACTTTAAGCATTTTTCAGTGAGTGATTTAGTGAGTTGTGAATTAGTGATTACTTGTACTATCATACAGCTACCGACAGCCGATGACCGACAGCCTAAAGCAAACCAAACCATAAATGTCCGAAAGCTGAAGACCGACGGCTGACAGCCTAAAGCTCAAAACTCATAGCTCATAGCTCATAGCTCATAGCTCATAGCTCATAGCTCATAGCTCATAGCTCAAAACTTTTTAAAACATTTTTCGGTTCAATAAAGTTGAAATAATATGATACCAAACGTATTTAATATCAACTTTGCTGAACCGATTGTTTTTTTGTGGCTATGTATTGTCATATTTGCCATAGTGGTCTTTCGTTACTTTTTGTTGGCAAGTATTTTTCACCTTTATTTCTATATTTGGAAATCAAAAACGTGGGAAATTAGAAAGCTCAATAAAAAGCAATATCCGCCTGAACAATTCCGCAAAGAAATATTTTGGTCATTACTCACCGCCTTGATTTTTTCAGTTATCGGAGCTTTTACAGCCGTGCTTTGGCAACAAGGACATACGGCTATTTATTTGGATATTAATGCCTTCCCACTACTATGGTTTCCTGTCAGTATTCTACTATCAATGTTTATTCATGAAACGTACTATTACTGGGTTCATCGTTGGATGCACCAACCCAAAGTTTACAAAATAGTACATCATGTCCATCATGAAAGTAAAATTACATCAGCTTGGACGGCCTTCTCGTTCCATCCCATCGAAGGTATTTTAGAAGCCCTGATTATGCCATTGATTGTAATTTTGCTACCCATGCATATTTATGCTATTTTGATTCATTTAACCATCATGACCATCACTGCGGCCATTAACCATTTAGACATTGAAATTTATCCTAAAAATATCGTTGGCAACCAGCTGGGCAAATACATGATTGGTGCTACACATCACAGTCACCATCATAAATATTATCGCTACAATTATGGCTTATACTTCACCTTTTGGGACAAGATAGGCAAAACTGAAAGCCCAAATTTTGTAAAGGAGTTTGACGAGAGGAAGGAAATTCAGTAGAAAGCGCTGTTAAACACGAATGCCACTCACTAGCGAGGAACTTAAGTTCCTCGCTAGTGAGTGGCATTCGTGTTATAT
>NZ_JBWKYN010000166.1:0-13453 GCF_059423785.1 Arcicella sp. GW458-12-2-14-TSB2
GAGATATAAATCAAGAATGAGATAAACATCAATCCTGCAAAAAACCAGAAATACTTGGCACCATCTAGTTGAGCAAAAAGCCTTTGTTTACAATGTTTTCATTGATAAGATAAACCCTCGCTCTTCGAAGTCTCTGACTTCGAGGCTCAGATAATGACAATCTCTGATTGTTCAAGCCAATTTTAGAAGATCAAAAAAAGTTATTGGGAGTAGGTATTTTGTTTATAAAACGATTAAAATCAAACTATTACAAGTTTATCAGTTAAGAATCTACCTCGCTTCAAGTAATATTTCAATTCTCCACAAAGTAGAGAAATAATAGTTCTACTACCGTATAATAAGTTATTTAATTTTAAAAATATATTATTTGAAAAACTTAATATATTTGTTACTCATTACTTTAAACAATAAATTCAACACGTATTATGAAAAATTCAACACTTACTTCTTCTCGTTTTAAAGCAGCTACATTATCAATCATTTTAGTTTTCGCAACAGTCGAATCTACCTACGCAAAATTTTGGGGATGGGAATCTTCTGGAGGACGCGCCGTAGCATGTGGCAATTCAGGATACACAGTCAATCATGAGACTTACTATGTATTTGGTATTGCAGTATCTGACAGAAATGTCTGGAGAGATGCTAACAATAATGTTGTAGATCCACCAGCTTGTGCTGATAATATTAACTCAATGCTTGAATAGTCGTTTACTCAAGCCCAATAATAAAACTATTTTTAATCGAAGATTACACTAAATTACAATGACAAGTGAAAAACATTCGTTCTTGTAATCAGTGTAATCTTCGTTGTTTTTAAATTCCTTTAAGAAATAATGCATAATCGTCTTTATTTAATTTTCCTGATTTTTATCTTTTATTTTACCAATAACAATACTTTTTCTCAAACGGTAAAGGGACAAATTATTGATGCTAAAACCAAGGTTGGTATTCCGTTTGCTACCGTGTATCATCCAAAATCTTATGTTGGGCTACATACTTCAGAAGAAGGTGAGTTTAATTGGAATATCAGAAATATGAATGATACAATCATTGTTTCGAGTGTTGGTTACAAAACCTTACAAGTACCTGTAAAGAATTTTCAAAAAGATATCATTAACCTAATAACCCTTGATGAGCAAAGTACAGCATTAGCCGAAATATCCATCAATGCAACAAAACCCAAAAAAAACAAAAAGAACGTAGATGTAGAAATGGGGTACTATAACTTTAAAAAAAGTGGTAAATCGGTAATGAGACCCGGAGGAATAACAAATCTTGAAATTTATGCTACTTATTTACCCAATCAGAACAATATAAAAGGTTTCTTGAAAGAAGTAAAGTATGATTTAAGTGGTTTTTCTAAGTTTGGCGAAGCCCCAAGAGTAAGAGTTAGGATATTAGCATTTAACAAGCAAAGTGGTATTCCAGACAAAGATTTATTACAAGCAAACTTACTTTTAAAGGTAAACAAACTATCAAGTAATATAATTGTTGACCTCAGTGATTACAACATAGATTTCCCAAGCGATGGTTTATGTATTGCCTTAGAATTCTTTTGTCGTTCAACATGGGAATTGACCAATAAGAATCGTTCTGAAGAACATTCAAACTGTCCATATTTACCTTTAACTAAAATAGATAACAGCTCTGATGATGCACGAAGCTATTACTGGACTTTTCATAGTGGCAAGTGGAAATGGGTATCCATAACCGATGGCACAGTATTTAGACCAGGTTTAATGTTTAAATTTGGTGCGGTTATAGCAACAACTGAGTAAATATTCCAACCAGTACAAGTGTTATGAGAAGCGTCACTTGTAATTAAATAAATCATTTCAGTTTCAAACTGAAATGATTTAAAAGACTAAGACACAGGATTGTTTTTTGATTTCTCAAGTCATTTTTCATATCTGAAAATATAGGTTCACAAGTAAACGATTGATAGGACGAATACAACTCGAGCCTACCTGTAGGGGCAACCCCTTGAGGTTGCCCTTCGTAGTCCGAAATATTAGGACTAAAATAAACAGGATTTAAGACTTTTTTAAATAGACTTTCAATAAATCATACTGCTAAATTCTTGTGTCTAACGTCTTGTATCTAGTGTCTTTAAGTCTTATTGAAATTTATTCCGCTATCCCTACATAGCGTGTTTCCTTCATTTTAGATGCGATAGAGATATAAATCAAGAATGAGATAAACATCAATCCTGCAAAAAACCAGAAATACTTGGCACCATCTAGTTGAGCAAAGAAGCCTTTGTTTACAATGTTTTCATTGATAAGAGAAACCGCTAAATTACCAATAGAAACAGTTGAATAAAAAATAGCAGTCATCGTAGATTTCATTGATTTTGGCGAATTAGTATAAGCATATTCTAATCCTGTAATTGAAACTAAGATTTCACCCCATGCTAACACTAAATAAGCTAATATTTGCCACCAAACAGAAGGCTTACCACCACCATCAATACTTTCTTGAATTAATGCAATAATAACAAAAGACAAAGCGGTAAGAAAAAAACCAACTCCTAAACGACGTAATGGCGTAGTTTTGATACCTAGTTTGTCAAAGAAAGGATACACAAAATACGTAAAAACAGGAATAAAGCTTACTAAAAAGAAAGGATTGAATACTTGTACTTGTTCTGGTAATAAAGCAAAGCCTAAGCCAGTGTTTAAATCGATTTTTTGAGCTTGTAAAACCCATTCCGACAAATTTTGATCCCACAAAGCCCAGAATATTGGAATAAAAGCAAATACAATGATTAAACGATAGACAGCTTTTATATCGTCAACTTTTTGTGGGTCATAATTAGCCTTAGCAACGTCTAGCCAATGGTCACCCTTTTGTTTTTTACCAATATTAATTAGAGCATAAAAAGAAATAAAAATAAAATTATTCCTATTAATTCCCATCGGTGGCACTTTTACATATTTATTTCTACCTGAGAAGAATATTATCGTAGCCAATACCATTAAAATACCAGGTACTCCAAAAGCCCAAGCAGCACCATAATTCTTATAAATTATTGGAATACAAATGTTTGATACTACTGAGCCAGAGTTGATTGAGAAATAAAACCAGCCATATACTTTAGACATAAAGTGCTCGTTGGTTTTGTCAAATTGGTCACCCACGTTAGCAGATACATTTGATTTGATACCTCCAGCACCCGCAGCAATTACAATTAATCCCAACGAGAATAATGCTAAGTTAGTGTCAAACATTGCTAACATTAGATGTCCAAAACAATATAAAATAGACACGTATAATATCACTTTATATTTTCCGAAAAACCAATCAGCTGCTATACCTCCCAAAATGGGCATGATGTATGCCAAGGCAACAAACATGTGCACTTTTTGATTAGATTGGGCTTCGGCAGTTTGTTGAAGAAGTGGATTGAAAGTAGGGTTGAAAAATTGTGCAATCAAAAAAGTAGGAAGAATAGAACGCATCCCATAAAAACTAAATCGTTCGGCGGCTTCATTTCCGATAATGTAGGGAACAGCTTTGGGATAGCTATTTGATTTCTGAACCACCTCGGTTTCAATGGATTTTGATGTCATAAAATAAATGTGTTAATAAAGTATGTGAATGAAATGTAAAGAAAATGTTAAAATTAAACTTAATAAAATTACGCTAAAATACATTCTCTGAGTTTTAGAAACAATTTTGGCTACTTAATGAAAAGATTGTTAAATATACAATTTTTGTACTTTACTGCTAATTATATTTAAAAATCTTCACTTTTATTGTCTTAATCTAATTTTTAACCAAATAAAAATAATCATTTTAACTTATAAAACTAACACAAGTATTGATAGTTAATACTGAATCGCATTAGTACAAATCCTTATAAATTACTATTCGTGAAACATTTTGTGGAACACTCTTTGCTTATATGGTGAGAAAGGACGATATTTGAAGTCTGTTATTTGAGGTACTGGGAATTGAGAATTAACTTTTAGTAATAAAGAGGTAAGAATTATCAAAAATACTTTTTATAGCTTCTTTTCACTATTTATAATTTAATAACCTAGCTTAAAAAAGACTGTAACTCAGAAAAATCCAAGATGGGGAAAATAATTGCCATAGCCAACCAAAAAGGAGGAGTTGGAAAAACGACAACCACTATTAACTTGGCGGCAAGTTTAGCCGCTCTCGAATTCAGAACACTCATTGTTGATGCTGACCCGCAGGCGAACTCTACCTCTGGTTTAGGATTCAACCCCAAGGAAATCGAAAATTCAATTTATGAATGTATGGTCGATGGAGTAAATGTACAAGATATTATCATTGCTACAGATTTACCGTATCTCCATATTATTCCTTCTCATATCGATTTGGTGGGTGCCGAAATCGAAATGATTAACCTTCGTGACCGTGAACAAAAAATGAAGGAGTCGTTAGGGGTAATTCTCGATAATTACGACTTTATCATTATCGACTGTTCGCCATCGCTCGGTTTAATTACGATTAATGCCCTCACTGCCGCAGACTCAGTGATTATTCCTGTACAGTGCGAGTATTTTGCTTTGGAAGGTCTTGGTAAATTATTAAATACCGTTAAAATCATTCAATCTCGTTTGAATACCAATTTGGCGATTGAAGGTATTTTATTGACAATGTATGATTTAAGAGTTCGTTTGTCAAACCAAGTAGTTGCCGAAGTAACAGCCCATTTTCATAATATGGTATTCAATACCATCATTCCTAGAAACATCCGTCTTTCAGAATCGCCAAGCTTTGGTGTGCCAGCCATTGCACATGACTCAGAAAGCAAAGGGGCAATTAGTTACCTAAACCTTGCTCGTGAGGTTTTGGCAAAAAATGGATATGTCACCCAAGAGTAGATTTTTCTTCATAAGTTGATGTTTATTTCAGAAGAATCTATTCTTTATTTATAGTAGAAGAGATGAGTAAAGTAGAAATCCCAGCAGTAAAAAAACGTGTCGGACTTGGTAGAGGCTTAGGAGCTTTACTTCAAGATTCTGACGAGGTAAATAACACGCAGAGCCGTCACCAACCGGCTACGCCAATCGAACGTCCTACTCGTTTAGAGCAAATTAGTTCGATGAATGAAATATCGGTTGATTTGATTGAAACAAACCCTTATCAACCAAGAACACATTTTGACGAAGAGGCCTTGAACGAATTAGCAGATTCAATCAGAGTACAAGGTATTATTCAGCCAATTACTGTTCGACAGATTGCACCTAATAAGTTTCAATTGATTTCTGGAGAACGTCGTTTACAGGCTTCAAAAAGAGCAGGCTTGAAAAGCATTCCCGCTTATGTAAGAACCGCCGACGACCAACAGATGCTAGAAATGGCATTGATTGAAAACATTCAGCGTGAAAACCTGAATGCGATTGAAATTGCTTTAAGTTACCAGCGATTGATTACGGAATGTTCTTTAAAACAAGAAGAACTAGGAGATAGGGTAGGGAAGAACCGCACAACAGTTAATAACTATATCCGCTTACTGAAATTGCCAGATGTTATCCAAGTAGCACTCAGAGATACTAAAATATCAATGGGTCATGCACGTGCCATCATCAATATCCCTGATAGAGAACAACAATTAGACATTTTTCAGAAAACGATTGCAGATGATTGGTCTGTTAGGAAAGTAGAAGAAGCTGTTCGTGAATTAGCCAATGCATCTTTAGTGAATACTGCTAAAAAAGCTATTGGAGGAGGAGTAAAGCAAGAAATCAGGAGTTTACAGTTTCGTTTACAAGCCTATTTTGGGGCTAAAGTAACGGTAAAAGCAGATGATAAAGGCAAAGGAGAAATTAAAATTCCATTTACTTCTCAGGAAGAACTTGATAAAATATTATTGGCTATAAAAGCTTAGTTGAGAATCCAGTCCTTCTACATTTCAAAAGAGGACTGGATTTTTCTCTTAAAAAATCTTAATTACCCTTCACCAGACGGAATATTAGCGGTAATTTTGCGTTGAAGTTCAAAAACTAAAATGAAGAAATTACTATTTGGCTTATTTTTTTTTCTTGGCTTGTTGCTTGAAAACAAAGCACAAGTTTTGAAAGGAGGTAACGTAGAAAGTCTTAAAGACTCAGTAGAAACTGCCATTGCAAAGAAAGATTCTGTAAAAAAGCCTTATAAAATCATTCCTAGAGTTTCCACTATCCGTTCGGCAATGGTACCTGGATGGGGGCAAATTTATAATAGACAATACTGGAAATTGCCTTTGGTATATGGCGGATTTGCTGTAAATATTTACTTTATTGTAACGAATCATGCTAGATATGCGTATTATAAACAGCAATATATTGATAACTTCCAAGTAACTACGCCACCATCTAGCGCTAAAATTACGTTATATGGAGACAATAGTGGAGTACAAAGAGAATACACTTCTGCGCAACTCAATACGATTGTAAATGGTTATCGTAGGAACAGAGATGGCTCATATCTGATTTTAGCCGTCGTGTGGGCTGCTAATATCATTGATGCCAACGTGACTGCCCACTTAAAAACCTTTGATTTGACGGATGATATTTCACTGAAAATTCAGCCGACACTTACAAGTCCCGATATGATGAATACGGTGTATGGTGCCAAAATTACTTTTGCTTTTAAGTAATAAAATTTAATAATAAATCCCGTTTGGGAATATTCAATTATACAATCAAACTTTTAATTATGAATATTGTTTTACTCGGTTATGGAAAAATGGGAAAGGTTATTGAGAAAATTGCCTTAGACCGAGGTCATCAAATAGTTGCTCGTATTGACATCACTAATCGTCATGAGTTTGAAGCCTTAAGTCCTTCACAAATTGATGCAGTCATTGAATTTAGTCACCCTTCTTCTGCTTTTGAAAATGTTAAAGCATGTTTAAATAAAGGTGTTCCTGTAGTATGTGGTACAACTGGCTGGCTTGAAAATAAACCAGCAGTTGAAGCCTTAGCCATTGAAAAAGACGGCGCTTTCTTTTGGTCGTCCAATTATTCTATTGGAGTAAATATTTTCTTCCAATTGAATAAAATGTTGGCAAGACTCATGAAACCGCAGAAACAATATTCGGTTTCGACTACAGAAATTCATCATACTGAAAAGAAAGATTCTCCATCTGGAACAGCTATTACGATTGCTGAAGGGTTGATAGAAAACCTTGAAGGCAAAAGCAAATGGATAAATAATGAAAATCCTGCTGATGACGAAATCGCTATTTGGTCGGCACGCGAAGGAAAAGTACCAGGAACGCACATTGTAAAATATATTTCAGAGATTGATCAAATAGAAATCTCGCACATTGCACATGGTCGTGAAGGTTTTGCTTTAGGTGCAGTCATTGCCGCAGAATGGATTGTTGGCAAGAAAGGCGTTTTTGGAATGAGTGATTTGTTGGCTTTTTAGCTTTTTTTAGCTTTGAGCTATCAGCCGTGAGCAATCAGCTAAAAAACTCAAAGCTTAATGCTCATAGCTCATAGCTCATAGCTCATAGCTCATAGCTAAATTGTAATTCTATTATAAACTATTCGATAATAACCATAGGAAAAATATTTCCAACATATATAAAATGTCAGAAAAAAAACAAATTAAACAAAAATCAGCTTTTCGCGAATGGATTGATTCTGTAGTATTTGCAGTAGTAGCGGCCACATTAATACGTTTCTTCTTTTTTGAAGCCTATACAATTCCTACACCATCAATGGAAAGTTCACTGATGGTTGGTGATTTCCTTTTTGTAAGTAAATTACATTATGGCGTTCGTACACCCAAAACACCTCTTCAAGTACCTTTAACACATCAGAAAATATGGGGAACAGATATTCCTTCTTATTTACGTTGGTTAGATTTACCTATCAAGCGTCTTCCTGGATTCTCTGATGTAAAGCAAGGTGATGCTGTAGTGTTTAATGTACCTAACTACACGCCTGACGGAGATGCCCCAGTTGATTTAAGAACTTATTATATCAAACGTTGTATCGGAACTCCCGGTAAAACATTAGAAATTCGTGATACACAGGTATATATCGACGGTAAACCGATGGAAAATCCACCGAAATTACAGCATGAATATATCTTAAAAGTAAAAGAGCAGTTAACAGAAGAGTTCTTTGAAGAGCATAATATTTTTAATGGAGTAGATGCTACAGGACAGTCGAATGCTAACTGGATGGAAGTAAACTTGACTGCTCAAGATTCCTTAGTAGGGGGTTTGCACGACTATATCGTAAATACTTATCAAGGAAATATCGATGAGTTCAAGAAAATGAAATCATTTGTGAGCGTAGATTTGTTAAAAGCAGCGAAAAATACACCTGACGGACAAGATGGCATGACCAACGACGATGGTGCTACGCCAATGTTTGGTAGTTCGTATATATGGAATAGAGATAACTATGGGCCTTTGTTGATTCCTAGCAAAGGCTTAACTATTAAGCTAGACTCGGGTAATGTAGATAAATACAAATACATTATTAAATACTACGAGGATAACAAAAATGTAGTGATTGATGGTCATAGAATTATGATTGATGGCAAAACAATCACTTCATATACATTTAAGCAAGATTATTACTTTATGATGGGGGATAACCGTCATCATTCAGCGGATTCACGTTATTGGGGCTTTGTGCCTTCTGACCACATAGTTGGTAAGGCGGTATTTATTTGGATGTCATTAGACCCAAATAAGAACTTCTTGAGTAAAATTCGTTGGAACAGAATCTTTAGATTTGTTAACTAGTAGGATTTAGCCCACCATCAAAACGTGTAAATGATACTTTTATTCATTTACACGTTTTTTGTTTTATAGCTAGTCTATCCACTCATAGATAATTGATAAAATTCTTTTCAATTACTGTAATTGATTAAATATTTTTCCGACTAATGATAAGAAACATATTTTCAAGACAGATAAAATGACAGAGAAAAAAGAACCTATAACAAAATCGCCTTTCCGTGAATGGATTGATTCCGTAGTATTTGCAGTAGTAGCAGCCACTTTAATACGTTTCTTCTTTTTTGAAGCTTATACAATACCTACTCCTTCTATGGAGAGTTCTATGATGGTGGGGGATTATTTATTTGTAAGCAAGCTACACTATGGCGTGCGTACGCCTAAAACACCCCTTCAAGTACCCCTGACACATCAGAAAATATGGGGAACAAATATTCCATCATATTTATCTTGGATAGATTTACCAATCAAACGTTTACCGGGATTTTCGGAAGTAAAGCAAGGAGACGCAGTAGTATTTAATGTACCCAATTTTACGCCCGATGGCGATGCTCCCATTGATTTAAGAACGTATTATATCAAACGCTGTATCGGTACCCCAGGCAAAATCATTGAAATACGTGATACACAAGTATACGTTGATGGGAAACCAATGGAAAATCCTGTAAAAATGCAACATAAATACCTGCTTTATGCCAAACAAGATTTGCAAACCTTAAGTGCGGAGGAGGCAAGTATTTTTGAAGAAATGGGCATTACAAATGGTGTTGATGCTGCTGGAGACCCTAATGACAATTTTACTATTCCTTATACGGTGGATGAAATTCAAAATATTGATTCTACTAAAAGTAAATTTAAGTACGTTATCAATACATCTCAAGCAAACGTAGATGCATTAAAGCAAAAACCTTGGGTACAAGACATCAAAAAAGTGATTATGCACAAAGGGACGGCTGATTCTCAGGATAGTAGAACAAATGATGACGGGGCAACAGCTATGTTTGGTAGTTCTTATGTGTGGAACAGGGATAATTTCGGACCGTTGCTGGTTCCTAAAGAAGGCTTAACTATTCCCTTAAATGCTGTTAATGTTGATAAATATAAATACGTCATTAAATATTATGAGGGTAATAAAAATGTGGTGATAGACGGACATAAAATCATGATTGATGGCCAGGCAATTACTTCTTATACCTTTAAACAAGATTATTATTTTATGATGGGTGATAACCGTCATCATTCAGCCGATTCACGTTACTGGGGCTTTGTACCTGCTGACCATATCGTTGGTAAGGCCGTATTCACTTGGATGTCATTAGACCCTAACAAGAGTTTCTTTAGCAAAATTCGTTGGAATAGGGTATTTAGATTGGTGGATTAATAGATATTCACTACCATGGGCTAAGTAAGCATTTTTTACTTAGCCCATGGTAGTAAAGTGCATTATTTGGTATTATCTTTAATTTGATTCTTTACAGAGATTTTACTACTTTTTTCGGATTGCAGGTGCATCTCCATTGTATTGCTTGTTTGTTGGGTTGTATGGGCCAGGTTTATTGTCGAAATTAATTTAGTATTTTTATCTACTAACAATTCCCCTTCATAATAGTTCGAGCTAATACCGCTGGTAATAGCTATATTACTTATTTTTCTAGATTGATATGTACTATTGGAAATAACCTGACTTTTAAGGGTAATTAGAGCTTGATTGTTATTAAATTTGAGGCATTGATATGTGTTAATAAAGGTAGCTTTTTTTGTTTTTATAGTATCTGTCCAGATTTCATTTAATGAAAATGTAGGCTTATTAAGAAGAAGATAGTCCCATTCGTCAACAGGATGTAATCTTATAGATTCTTGCCAAACGCTCTGAAACATTTCGTTACGGTAGGTATTTTCAAATGTATTTGTTTTGACATTGAAAATAGACTCTTCGGGGCTATTTATATAGCTATCATATCTTTTTCCTAAAGATTCAGTGGTAAAATCTCGGTCAAAAGGGTTTTCAGAATCGTAAATTTTTTCTTCTGTTTTAATTCTTATCTTAACTTTTATTCGTTTGATAACGCGACTGATTTGTAATAAATCATTTGATTTTAGTTTAATTTTCGTTTCTCTAAGGTAAGTTTTTTCTTGAGTACCAATATTTTGTACAAATGTGACGCCATTTTTGGATGTTGAGTTAGTGGTGGGATCAGATTGTGGAATTATTTCAATTTGGGTAGAGATTGTCTTATTTGTTAATTCACCTTGCGAGAACATCGATGGGGGCAAACTGAAGATGACTAAAATTGTTAAGATGTATTTCATTATGTATAAATTTAAATGAGTGTTGGTTGCAAAATAATTGATTTAAATTTACTTTTACAAGAGTTATATGTTCAGTATTGTAATATACTACTATATAAAAAATCAAGAAGCTCTATTTCATGACAATCTATTCTTATTGATGTCTAATGCCGTGGGGTTAATTAGCCTATTTAGAAATTATCTTATAAATCTACATGTTTAAAACTTCATGATAAAAGCTAAAACCATTTTAAGTTTATTCCTATTTATAACTTTACATCAACTTGAGGCTCAAAACTTTTCTGTTTGTTTACATTTTTCTCCAAAGCCAACTAGTGCTATTTGTTCCATTTCGCTAAATACTAAAGTTTCTAAGACCTTTCAAGCGAAAGATACCTGTATTAACCTGAATATATCAGGTAGAAGTCAACACTCTCTAGAAGTAAGCGCACTTGGCTATAAAACTGAATCAATAACTTTTAATTTAGATACGCTACGTAAGCCAATTGTTATTACTATACAAGAGAAAAATATCCTTCTACAAGAAGTAGAGGTAAAGGCTTCTCCTTTAATAACCATGAAAGGAGATACACTTGTAATTAATGCTAAAAATATTTTTACCAAGCCTCAAAGTGATGCTACAGAATTAATAAATAATCTTCCCGGAGGAATGATAACTCCTAATGGGCAAATTTATTTGTTTGGAAAACCAATTAGCAATATTACAATAGAGGGTATGAGCATATTTGGTGGAAACCCTAAAACTATTTTGATGCTTTTAAAAGCAGATATGGTTGCTTTTTTAGAAATTCTACCTAATGGTGATAACCAAAGAAATGAAGTAAATATCAGATTAAAAGAAGGTAGAAAAAAAGGTATTTATGGTGAAGTAGAAGTGCTAGCAGGTTCATTTGATAGAGAAAGCGAAGGAATAAAGATTAATAGAATATCCCCTAATAAATTTTTAAGTTTTTTTAGTACAGCCAACAATCTAAATCAAAAAAATGCAACGATAGGAAATTCTATTAGTTTAGCCAGTAGTTTTTTTAAGAGAATAGACGGAGCATATTCTTTAACAGAGTTTATAGATGGTTATGCTACCGAGGCTAGTAAATTCAAATATTTACCTACCTCTATTAATGATGATGGTATTAATACAAATAAGACAACTGGTATAAATTATAGTTTTAAGGTTAAGAATCAAGATTGGATTGCTTTTTCAGTGTTGGATGCAAATAAAAGGAGCTATCAAGAGTTAAATAAAAAGTCACTTTATTTTTCAGATAAGGAATTATTTAAGAATATTTCAGATAATAGAAATTACAAAACTTATGAATGGCTTAATACAGTAGGGTTAAACTGGAAAGTTGATGCTAAGAATACTTTAAAGTGGCTACAAAGTTATCGTTGGACTAATGCTACAATAAATAGTAAATACAATAGCACATCTTCAGTAGCATCAATAGATGTAAACGACCTTAATATTTTTGATAATCAATCTTATCGGACTCAACATAATTTTATTGCCAATCAACAATTACAATTCATTCATCGTCATCAGAAACCCGGAAGAGTATCATCTTTATATTTAGCTGGATATTGGGAGCAAAAGAAAGATGATTTTCAATATGCTAATACGCTCAAACAATCATCATCATTATTAGATTCAAACAATCAGCTTCGTAATCAGCCCTTTAATAATCTCTTTATAGATTTTCAGTTTCAACACAGTTTACCTTTATCAAGAACATGGCTATTAGATACAAAAATATTTAATAAAATTGATCAGAAGTTTTATAAACAATCAGTATATAATTGGAATAGCATTAACAATACCTATGACGATTTTCTTGGTTTTTCAAGTATTCCTACATTTGAAGTGCTCAGTTCAGAATTAGGTGTTCAAGCTGTATTACTTTATAAGAAAAGGCACTGGCAGTTAGCTTCTGGCTTAGGGTTAACATATTTAAGGTTTTCAAAGAAATTTCCAGAAACTATAATTGAAGATAACAGGATGGTTTTTATTCCTAAAATTTATGCTGAATATAGTATTTTGCCAAAAGGGAAAGTTTCAGCTTTATATCAAAAAAAATATCAATATCCTGATACTCAACAATTATTTCCAATACCAGATAGTTCAAATATTACATCCATTCAGTTAGGGAATCCATCTTTATCAATCATGGAAAAACATAGTTTTAAGCTAAATGTAAACTTTCCATCTGCTTCAGGAAAATTATTATCATTAAACTTGAATTATGAGTTTACTCCAAACAATATTATTGGTGGACAGTCTCTTACTGGTGTAACAACTAACAATTATTATCTCCAGAAGAATTTAGCTTCATCATATTGGCAAGTTATGGCTTCGTATAGTTTGTTTAACCAACGTAAGTGGAGTTTATATACTATCAATTCTCTTGCTAATATTAATAACTATAC